>NZ_JANSIN010000046.1:0-20246 GCF_047462115.1 Synechococcus sp. R50.1
GCCTGCTGTGCTGCTTGGCGATGGTTGACTGAACGAGTTACTTGTCAAGGTTCTGGGGCGCCGGGGCTGGGTGGCCTCATCAGCGCTTTACTACCCTATCCCCACCACCACCCCCACGTCAAGATATCCAACCCAAAATTTTTTGAAGCCAGAAGGGATCCGGATCCACCGCTAGACTGTTGAAGTGAGCTTAGTTTGGGTCAGACGGGTTTATGGGGATTGTGATTGGGGCTGTTGCTCCTGACTTTAGCTTGCCTGCGGTGGGGAAAGGGATCCAAAAGGGAGCCCAGATTTCACTGGCGGCCTACCGGGGCAAGAGCAAGGTGTTGCTGGCCTTTTACCCGGCGGATTTTTCCCCGGTATGCACGAGCGAGATGCGTTGCTTTCGGGAGGATTGGGAAGCTTTCCGGGCCGCGGGCTGCGAGATCTTGGGGATCAGCAGCGATCCCCTCTCCAGGCACCAAGCCTTTGCCGAGCAGCTTAAGCTGGAGTTTCCTTTGCTGAGCGATGTGGACAGAACCGTGAGCCAGCAGTACGGGGTGGACAGCCTGCTGGGGACGCGGCGGGCCTATTTTTTGGTGGATAGCCAAGGGATCCTACGCTACCAGCATGTGGAGTGGCTGCCCTTGTTCAAGCGAGACAACCGGGAGCTGCTGGAGGCCGTGAGGGCGATTAGCTAAACGGGGGATCCTCTGGGGTGGGCCAGAGAACCCGTTGCGGCTGTCCGGTGTCCGGCAGGGAGAGGGGAGTGTGGCCAAGGGGCTCCAGAAGCCAGCTACGCTGGGGCGGGCTCCAGTTGCCCTGGCGGGCCTCGATCTCCAGAATGAGCTGGCCATTTTGCTGTCGCAAGCGGAAGAGGGTGGTGGCCCAGGCTCCTGCTCGATGGGCGAGGGTTTCCCCGTCGTCTTCGTAGAGGGTGAAGCTGCCGTTGCCGGGGTAGAGTTTGAGGTGCGGTTGGTCACGGCGCAGGTGGGCGGTGGACGGGCAGGGGGGAGCTAAAGGCAGAACGGAGCCACCCCGCACAAACAGCGGCAGTTGTTCGAGAGGGGCAGGGACGAGAATGTAGCGGGGGCCGGTGTGGGCCTGACCTGTCCACCAATCAAACCAAGTGCCCTGGGGTAGGTAAACAGCGCGGCACCGCACGCCAGGCCGAACCACAGGGGCAGCTAGGAGGGCGGATCCCAGCATGGCTTGATCTGAGATCTCGTAGGTTTGCGGATCGTCGGGAAACTCGTAGAGAAGGGGGCGCAAGATGGGGGATCCGGTTTGGCTGGACTCCCAAAAGAGGCTGTAGAGGTAGGGCAGCAGCTGGTAACGCAACTGAATGGCCTGCCGGCAGATGGCTTCAATCTCTGGGCCAAAGCTCCAGGGCTCGTGGGGGCGGGTGCCCAGGGCGCTGTGGCCGCGCATGAGGGGGTAAAGAATTCCCATTTGCATCCAACGGGCAAACAGCTCGGGAGTGGCATTGCCACCGAAGCCGCCGATGTCCGCGCCGACAAAGCTAACTCCCGACAGGCCCAGGTTTAGGAGCATGGGCAGGGACATCTCCAGGTGTTCCCAGGAGGATTGGTTGTCGCCTGTCCAGACGGCAGCCCAGCGCTGGATCCCAGCAAAGCCGGAGCGAGTCAGCACGAAGGGGCGCCGGTTGGGGTTGAGCTGTTCCAAGCCTTCACGGGAAGCGCGTGTCATCAGCAGGCCGTACAGGTTGTGAACTTCGGCGTGGGTGGTGGGTTCGTCGGGTGGGCCTTGGGGGGCATCGAGGGGGATATCGACGATCTGGCCGCCGTCTCCAAAGGGGCGGTCGTTGAGGGCCGGCTCGTTCATGTCGTTCCAGATGCCATCCACACCGGCTTGGGTGAGAACCCGTTGCCAGGATCCCCACCACTGCCGCACTCCGGGGCGCAAGAAGTCGGGAAAGAGGACTTTGCCTGGCCAAACGTAGCCATGGAAGAGGTGGCTGTCGGCGCGGCGGATAAAGAAATCCTGGGCCAAGCCCTCGTCGAAGACGGCGTAGTCGGCTTCGGGCTCGAACTTGACGCCGGGATCCACAATGGCTACCACCCGGAAGCCAGCCTCGTGGAGTTGGGCCATGAGCCGGGCCGGTTCGGGGAAGCGGCGGGGATCCCAGGTGAAGACGCGGTAGCCGCGCATGTAGTCGATATCCAAGTAAATGACGTCGCAGGGGATCTGCCGCTGGCGAAATTGCTGCGCAACGGTTTGAACCTGGGCGGCGCTGGCGTAGCTCCAGCGGCACTGTTGGTAGCCCAAGGCCCAGAGGGGAGGAAGGGGAGGCCGCCCAGTGAGTTGGGTGTAGGTCTCGAGCACCAAGGCCGGGGTGGGGCCGTAGATCAGGTAGTAATCCAGCTCGGGGGCGCGCACCTCGATGGCCCACTGCTCGGGATCGATCTGGCCCAGGTCGAACTGGCTCCAGTGGGTGCAGTGCAGGAAGAGCCCGTAGCAGAGGTTGGGGCGAAGAAACAGGGCGAAGGGAATGGCCTGGTAGAGATTGTCGCTGTGGGCGTCGTAGTTCCAGCAGTCGCGAGTCCAGTGGCTGTAGCGCCGACCCCGTTTGTTGAGTAGCCCCGCCCGTTCCCCTAAGCCATAGATGTGCTCGGCAGGGTGGAGGTGTTTGACCAGGCGGATGCTATCGGATCCCCAGGTAAGCCCAGAGGAGACATCGGCGCAGAACTCTTGCCCTTGAGAATCTTGAAAACTAAACCGGATGGGATCCCGGTCGATGCGGACTTGCACCAGCGAGGTGGACAGGTGGACTTGGGCAGGGCTTTCCTGCAGTTGAAAGGAAGTCGGCGGCCACTCTTCGTCGGCTAGGGCAACATCCCAAGAACGACGGGGCAAAAACGCTCCGCTGGGGCTAAAGCGCAGCCGAAACAGACGGGGGGTGAGCACCTGCATAGACCAGCGGCCCTGGGCACAGATGAGGTGGATCCCTCTGGAGTGGGGCTGGAGCTGCTGCAGGGATCCGCAGGTTGGCCTTTGGGGCGGGCGGGCGGGGGATTGGCCGTTCGCGCCCGCGGGATCGAGTCCCAAGATCTCGCCAGGTTCCAGCATGCTTTGGGGACAGATTGCTGCTCTCAAGGCTAGCCTATGGCCGGGAGGGAACAGCGGGTTGCCCACTCTGGTCCGCAGTGGGTTTTACCCTCATCGGTACCCCTCTCCAGAAGAGCAGCGGCAATAATCGGTTAGCTCAGATCCCAGAATCCATCGCGAAAACGAGGCGGCAATGGCCATGAGGATCCCGGCGAGCAAACTTCTCTCCGCGCTACTGCTTTTGGGAGGGTTGTCCGCCCCCCCTGCCGTGGTGGCCTATCCGGTCAGCCCTGAAACGGTGATGGCCCTGCAACGGGGGGAGCATGCCCAAGCCCTACCCAGAGCCAGAACAGAGCAGCGTTTTCGGGTCGTGACTCTGGCAACCGGGCTGGAGCATCCCTGGGGGATGGCCTTTCTGCCAGATGGGACAATCGTGGTAACCGAACGACCAGGCCGGCTGCGCCGGGTTACCGACCAGGGGTTGGATCCCCAGCCAATAGCCGGTGTGCCCGAGGTGTTTGCCCAGGGGCAGGGGGGCCTGCTGGACATCGCCTTGCACCCCAACCATGCAGAGAACGGCTGGACTTATCTGTCTTATGCAGCGCCTGGGCCCGGTGGGGGAGGCACGCGGGTGGCGCGAGCCCGTCTGGGGGAAGGGGGCCTACAGGATCTGGAAGTGATTTTTGATATGGAGCGCAAAACCCCTGCCCGGCAGCACTTTGGCTCCCGTTTGGTCTTTGACGAAGAAGGATTCCTCTACATCAGCACCGGAGACCGGGGAGAACGGGATCGAGCCCAAGATTTGGGGGATGCTGCCGGTAAAGTGTTGCGCATTACGGATGCGGGCGGGATCCCGGCGGACAACCCATTTGTCGGCCAAGCAGGGGCTTTGCCGGAAACTTTTACCTATGGCCACCGCAACATTCAGGGAATGGCCCGCCACCCTGAAACAGGGGCAATTTGGTCCCATGAACATGGGCCGCAGGGTGGGGACGAGATCAACATCTTGGCCCCCGGCGTCAACTACGGCTGGCCCCTAATCACCCACGGTCGAGAATATACGGGAGAACCCGTCGGCCAAGGACTGGCGGCAGCTCCCGGCTTGGCTTCCCCTCTGCTGCACTGGACGCCCTCTATCGCTTCTTCTGGCATGACTTTCTACACGGGAGAGGCTTTCCCAGAATGGCGGGGCAACCTGTTTGTGGGGGCGCTGGCCGGGCAACACTTGGCCCGTCTGGTACTGGATGGAGAGCGCGTGGTGGCAGAAGAGCGTCTCTTAGAGGGGGCGGTGGGCCGCATTCGCGATGTGCGGCAGGGGCCGGATGGACTCCTTTACCTGTTGACGGACGCCCCGAATGGATCCCTGCTGCGCCTGGAGCCAGCACCCTGAAGGCATCGGCTTAGGAGATGACGGAAACTATCCTGCTCCCGCTGGGCAGCTCTTTGGCGGGACAGGGACTTTCCCCAGAGTAGGGCCTGGGAACTCAAAAGCTGAGGCTCTCCCAGGAGACGTTAATGTCTTCCAAGAGCAGCGACTTGTTGTAAATCTGCAGGATGATCAACAGGAAGACGGCAAATAGGGCCATGAAGACCGCCATCAGGGGCGTGGTGCCCCAGCCGGGAGCCACTTTACCGTATTCCGAGTTGAGGGGACGCAGCAGATCGCCCAGTCTGGTACGAATGGCCATAGGTTCTCGCAGTAAGTTAGGAACAGAACACATTGATGAAGTCGAAGATGACCAACCCGGGCGGTGGATCCTTGGTGCTCGGCACCGCCCAGACAGCCACCCCATTAAAATCACGCTATCAGAATCTGGCCAACCCCTTTTGCCTTGAGCAATGAATTGTAAACTTGTGTAATACTGTAGTCGAACGCTCTCAGGATCTGAGGACTCAGACTTAGATATGGAACCCACCTTTTCCCTAATTGTGGCGATTGCGGCAGTCACCATCTGCATCACCGCGTTTGCCATCTACACGGCCTTTGGCCCCCCTTCCAAGGACTTGCAGGATCCCTACGAGATGCACGAGGATTAAAGCTTGTCGTTGGGATATCTGGGTAAATGTCTGCTCGGCTGATCCCCCATCTCTCTTTTCACAAGTACCAGGGTTTGGGGAACGATTTTATCCTGGTGGACAACCGCCGGCAGTCTCAGCCCTGCTTGAGCCCGGAAGAGGCCGTCGCCCTTTGCGATCGCCGCTTTGGGGTAGGAGCCGATGGAGTTATTTTCCTGCTGCCAGGGCAGGAGGGGGCGGACTTTAGCATGCGCCTCTTCAACAGCGATGGTTCCGAGGCGGAGATGTGCGGCAATGGGATCCGCTGTTTGGCCCGCTTTCTGCAGGACTTGGGGATCCCAGGTCGGGATGGCGCCTACCAGATCCACACCTTGGCGGGGCGAATCGTGCCGCAGGTGCGGGCAGATGGGCTGGTCACAGTGGACATGGGGATCCCTCGCCTTTTGGCCAAGCAGATCCCCACCACCTTGGTCGAACCGGATGAGAAGGTCATTCGGCAGCCGCTTGCAGTGGCCGGGCGAGAGTGGCGGGTGACGGCGGTGAGCATGGGCAACCCCCATTGTGTGGTCTTCCTGGAAGAAGAGGGATCCCTGGAGGAGCTGGACTTGGCAGCTGTGGGCCCCCTGTTTGAGCATCATCCGGCCTTTCCTGAGCGCACCAACACCGAATTTGTGCAGGTGCTCAGCCCGACTCGTCTGCGCCTACGGGTTTGGGAACGGGGAGCAGGGGCAACGCTGGCCTGTGGGACGGGTGCCTGTGCCACTTTGGTGGCTGCTGTCTTGGAAGAGCGGGCAGAACCGCAAGCTACGGTGGAACTGCCGGGAGGAAATCTGGAAATTCGCTGGGATCCGAGCACACAGCACGTGTGGATGACCGGCCCTGCCCTACACGTCTTCAGCGGCACCACTGCCGGTTGAGAACTAGGCTCCCAGACCCAACAGGAGGATGGCCAGCAGGCCGAGGATCCCATAGGCAACGCTCCAGCCCTGCCGCCAGATCAGCGCCACTGCCAGGCCCAATAAGACCAAGCCCAAGCCCAGGCCAAGGCGGAGAAATAGAGGGTGTACAAACTGGCTGAGGGAGCGTTTGAGCCAGGGGAAGATCACCCCCAAGGCGAAGGCCAGTCCTACGGGGATCCAATCGATCCAACCTGTCTGCTCCCAGCCCCCCAACAGGTAAAAGCCGCCCAGACAAAGGCCCAGGCAGAAAAACAGCACCCGCATGCCGGGATAGTCTTGTCGATAGTTGAAAGCAAGGCTTCGGAGCTCCTTGGGGTGGGCCAAGACCAATGGCTCTACAGCAAAGCTTTCGCTCCACTCCGGCGCTTCTTCAGTTTGTCCGCGGCACCAAAGGTAAACGTTGACCTTGCGCAACCCTTGCAGCAGAGAGGCTTCCACCGCACTGCGCACCACCTCCATCACCTGCAGGGTATCCACCACATCGCCCGGCAGCCGTTCCAGCAGCACGTTGAGAACAGGCCCCTTCAGCTCGGCTCGGCCAAACAGCCGCAAGTTGGCAAGCTTGTAATCGAGGATTTGGTTCAAGATTTTGAGCTGGCGGCGCATGGGATCCCGCGAACAGAGAGCCGTCGTTCGACCGGTTGACTCAAAGCTTCAACATGACCGGTATGACCAGTCTAACGGTTGGGCCAGAGCGGCAGAAAAGAGACGTTCCCGGTGTGAAAAGGAGGTGGGACTATCCGATGAGGGTGCGAATGCACCGGCGAATGCTGAGGTTGGATCGCTCCAAGTCGGCAAATCCGCTCAGAAGAGTTCCCTGGCCGTCCAAAAGCAGCAAAGCGGCCTGTTGGCGAAAATTGATCCCAGGCAAGGTTGCAGCGGCTATTTCTTGCAGCTTCTGGATGGTTTCTCCCTCAAAATCGACAGAGACGTACACAAATGGAGAAACCAAACGAGGATCCGTCGGCACGCTCTCTCGGATGACCTGCAAAACCAAATTTCGCACCAACAGCAGCCCCCTACCATCTACCAGCACAATCTGTCGCAGTCGGGGGTTTCGCCCGAACTCCAGGGCCAAACTTTTGGAGAGGGCTTCCGATTGCGAGCGGGTTTGGCTGTTGGTCAGGATCAGCGCTTGAATGCCGTCGTACCGACTTAAGTCAAGCTGCCCTCCGAAAACGCTCTCCACTTTGAAAGCCAGAGATTCATCACGGTTACCATTGCTGGGGCAGTTGCCGGCTTGAACGGGATCGAACGCGCCCGCCAAAAGCAGGACAAGGGTGACAAACCCCGAAGCGACAAGTCTCTTTGGCAAGCAAAGCCAGCAGCGGTTAGCCGGGGCACAGCAGCAGGACAGCACTCGGTTCATGGCGGGGAGTTCTGGAGCGGGCCGGCCAAATCTTAACCGATCTTCATCTTTGGCGTTCCAAAATGACCTCTCGGCTTCTCATCCCCATTGGGTTGGTGCCCATAATGGAAGGCAGTTTCTGGTTTGCTGGCCATGACTCACGCCTCTTTGCTGGATGCCCTCAACCCTTCTCAACGGCAAGCGGTGCAACACTTTTGTGGCCCGCTGCTGGTGGTGGCGGGGGCAGGTTCCGGCAAGACGCGCGCCCTCACCCACCGCATTGCCTACCTGGTTCGCCACTATCGGGTGGATCCAGGAGAAATTTTGGCCGTGACCTTCACCAATAAGGCTGCCCGTGAGATGAAAGAGCGCATTGAGCAGCTCTTTGCCGAGCAAGAAGCTCAAGAACAATTTGGGATCCCGCTGGAGCAATTGGAGCCAGCCCAAGTCACCCGGCTGAAATCCAGCGTTTACCATCGGCTGATTAAACCCCTTTGGATCGGCACTTTCCACAGCTTATTTGCCCAGATCCTGCGCCTGGAGATCGAAAAATATCAGGATCCCAAGGGGCGCAAGTGGACTCGCCACTTCTCGATCTTCGATGAATCAGATGCTCAATCTCTGGTGAAGGAGATTGTAACCAAGCAACTGAACTTGGATGAGCGCAAGTTTGACCCAAGGTCGGTACGCTACGCCATTAGCAATGCCAAAAACCAAGGTTGGACTCCTGCCGACCTGGAGCGCAATCAGCCCAACTTCCGTGGCCGTACCATTGCCCAAGTTTACGAAATCTATGAAGACCAACTGGCAGCCAACAATGCTCTGGACTTTGATAACTTGATTTGGATACCAGTGCAGCTTTTTCGACAAAACGAGCAGGTGTTGGCTTACTGGCACCAACGATTTCGACACATTTTGGTGGATGAATACCAAGACACCAACCGCACTCAGTATGAGTTGATTCGTCTGTTGGCCACCAACGGCGAGACCTGCAGATCTCGGTTGGATTGGAGAAACCGATCGATCTTTGTGGTGGGAGATGCCGATCAAAGCATCTATCGGTTTCGCGGGGCAGATTTTACCATTTTGCTGGAGTTTCAAGAGACCTTTGGAGATGGTCTCCCGGATGATGATACCCGCACCATGATCAAGCTGGAGGAGAACTATCGCTCTACAGCTACCATTCTGCAGGCAGCTAACGCTCTCATCGAGAAAAATACAGAGCGCATTGATAAAGTTCTCAGGCCAACCCGTCAGCAAGGAAATCCGATTTTTCTTCATCAGGCGGATGACGAGATTGCAGAGGCGGAGTTTGTTGTCAATACCATCCGGCGGTTACACGGCCAAAATGCCAATGCTTTTTCCTGGGGAGATTTTGCCATTCTCTACCGCACCAACGCTCAATCCCGTCCTTTTGAAGAGGTCTTGCTGCGGTGGGGGATCCCTTACACCGTGGTGGGCGGACTGCGATTTTACGACCGCAAAGAAATTAAGGATGTCCTAGCCTATTTGCGGGTTGTGGCCAACCCTGCCGACTCCTTTAGCCTGCTGCGAATTATTAACGTGCCGCGCCGTGGCATCGGCAAATCTACTCTGGACAAGCTGACCGAAGCGGCGGCGGCTCTCAACGTGCCTTTGTGGGAAATTCTCAGCGATGAAACCTCTGTAAGTAGCTTGGCGGGCCGTTCGGCTAAGCCTGTCATTCAGTTTGCTCAGTTGATTCAGCATTGGCATCGACAGGCTTCTCAGACTTCAGCCGCCACCCTTATCGAAGGGTTGCTAAGGGATTCCGGCTATTTGGAGGATCTCAAGGCACAGGGTACAGACGAAGCCGAAGAAAGAGCGGCCAACGTGATGGAACTTTACAATGCCGCCCGCCAATTCGAGGAAGAACAGGAGGATCCCAGCCTTGAGGCTTTTTTGAGCAATGTGTCTTTGGCTTCCGACTTGGACAACCTTCAGGAAGGCGCTGAGAAAGTTTCGCTAATGACGTTGCACTCTTCCAAAGGTTTGGAGTTTCCTGTTGTGTTCTTGGTGGGGGTGGAACAGGGTCTATTTCCCAATTTCCGGGCTTTGGAGGATCCCGCTGCTTTGGAAGAAGAGCGACGCCTTTGCTACGTGGGCATTACCCGTGCCCGTGAGCAGTTGTATATCAGCCACGCCAGGGAAAGGATGCTCTACGGCAACCGAGAACCGGCCATTCCTTCCGTATTTTTAAGTGAGCTACCTCAAGAGTTGATCGAGTCCGACAGGCGCGGAGCCCCTTCTCGACAGCTTTCCCACGGCAGTGGGCTGCCCCTTGCAACGGCACACAAGGCCAAGCCCAATCCCGGCCAAGGCCGTTCAGAACAGTGGGCGATTGGCGATCGCTTGCAACATCCCCAATTTGGACAAGGCCAGATTACCCATGTGTTCGGCAGCGGTGAACGGGTCACGATTGCGGTGAGGTTTCCCGGTATTGGGCAACAGAAAATCCTGGATCCCCGTATTGCTCCCATTCAAAAGCTCAGCTAAGCGGCTGAACTCGGAAGGAACCCAGTGATGAAGAGAGATAAGGGGAAGTGGTGTAGAAGTCTGTAGCTCATTCGAGATTGCCTTTGCAGGAACCTCTTGTGCTGGTGAAAGGCTCTCTGGAGAATGGGTTGGCAGGGATCCCTTTTATCGTGTAGAACTGTGAAGGTCTGCCAGAGTAAAGCCCCTGAAAGGTTCACGAGTTCACCGTCTGGGTTTGAACCATTTCGCTAGGTGGGCAGTCCAAACCGACAAGTCGTTCTCTTGTGCCTGTGAGCCGGGTTTACTCTCCCCAATGGCAGCTTCCTCACGCCTGCACACTCAGCCTAGTGCTGTTTTTGGGTGTTCCTAGCTCTGTCGTCTATGCCCAGATGTTTTGGGCCCAGCGTCCAGCAGGGATGGGAGCACCGCGTCCTGTCTCGGTAGATGTGACCAGAGCCCAGGTGGGATCCCTGGGGGCCGACTTGCGTTACACCGGCACTACCCAGCCCCTGCGGCAAGCCACGCTGCGAACCCGTACCGAAGGATTGCTCTTGGAGTTATCGGTGGAGGTCGGGGATCCCGTCCAAGAGGGGCAACTGCTGGGCCAACTGGATCCCACGCTGCTGCAGGCTGCTCTTCTCCAGGCCCAGGCCCAACTGGCAGCGCAAGAATCTCAGGTGGCACAGGCACAAGCGCAGCTCAGCAATGCCCGCACCCAAGTGGAGCAGGCCCGTCTGAATCTTCTACAACAGGAAGCCGATGCCGAGCGCCTAGGACGGTTGGCACAGGAGGGAGCTGTTTCTGCCCAGCAGGCGGAGCAAGCTCGTACTGCGGCCCGCACCGCCGCCCAGGCTTTGCGCTCTGCGGAAGACCAGGTTCGCGTCCAAGAACAAGCCGTGATCGCCGCCCAACGCCAGGTGGAAGCGCAGAGATCTTTGGTGGCTCAGGCCCAAGAGCGCCTTTCCTACACACAGTTGCGAGCACCCCTAAGTGGGGTGGTGCTCTCCCGGCAGGCGGATCCGGGCAGCTTTTTGAACTCAGGGGCAGATGTACTGACGGTGGCCGATTTCAGCCAGGTGAGGGTGGAGTTTCCCCTCTCCGAGTTGGAGTTGTCGCGCGTACAGGTGGGCCAAGCCGTTCGGGTGGAATTGGACGCTTTTCCCGGCCAGAGCTTCGCCGGACAAATTGTCCGCATTTCCCCGGCTGCGGATCCCCAGGCCCGTCTGATCCCGGTTGAAGTGGTGATCGCCAATCCCAACGGACGCATTGGCAGTGGGCTGCTGGCGCGGGTGGCATTGACGGGGCCGGCGGCTCAACGGGTGATCGTTCCCGCAACAGCGATTCAGCAGAATGGGCCGGGTTCTGCTACGGTCTTTGTGGTGGAGCGGCAGGGAGAAGTAACGCGGGTGTTGGCCCGCCCGGTGCAATTGGGAGAACAGCGGGATGGACGGGTGGAAATTGTGTCGGGATTGGAGGCTGGCGAACCGTTTGTGGTGCGCAGCTCTGCTCCTCTCCAAGATGGGCAGGAAGTGCAGTTGAGTGTCATCTCCGAACGATTTTGATCTGAATACTCTGGATAGCAAGTTTCTGAATAGCAAGTTTGAATAGCAAGGAAGCCAAACCCATGACCCCAGCCAACAGTGGACTCAGCCTCAGCGGCCTGGCCATCCGCCGCCACATCGGCACCCTGATGCTGGCCTTGGCAGTGATCGTCATGGGCCTCTATTTCCTCACCCGCCTGCCGGTGGACTTGCTGCCCTCGATTGTCTATCCCCGTATTGGCGTGCGGGTGGAGCTGGCGGGAGTAACCCCAGAGGTGGCCGTTGAGGAGATCACCCGCCCTTTGGAAGACTCTCTTTCCACAGTGGAAGGGGTGGAACAGCTCTATTCCACCACCCGCGAAGGGCAGGTTCGGGTGGATCTCTTCTTTGCGCCAGGGGGGAACATCGACCAAGCCCTGAACGACACCACGGCAGCGGTGAACCGGGCCAGAGGGCGGCTGCCGGATGGGGTTTCGGCTCCCACGGTGTTCAAGTTTGACCCCTCCCAGTTGCCTGTTTACGAGTTTGCCCTGAGCGCGCCTGGGCTGACGGGCGTGGAGCTGCGCCGCTTTGCTGAAGCAGAGTTGGCCCGCGAGCTGGGAGTGGTGCCGGGGGTGGCTACGGTGGATGTGGCCGGGGGCACCCTTGAAGAGGTGCAGGTGGATCTGGACTTGGAGCGGCTGCAGGCCCTGGGGCTGGGCCTAGCGGATGTGCTCGGCCAACTGCAAGCCCGCAACCAGGATCTTGCCGGTGGTCGGATCCGCGGCGAGCTGTTGGAGCCTTTGACGCGCACAATGGGCCGGTTCCGCAGCCTAGAAGACATTCAAGCGTTGCGCTTCAACACCCCCAGCGGAGGAACGGTGCACCTGCGCGATTTTGCCACGGTGGCTGTTCGCCCTGCCGCCGAAGGGGTGCGGGTAACCTTGAATGGAGAGCCGGCGGTGCGCCTGAGCATTCAAAAGCAGCCCGATGCCAATACCATCCGCGTGGTGGACGGGATCCGTCGCCGCCTGGAGCAACTGCGGGCCGCTGGCCTCATCCCGCCGGAGGTGACCCTGATCCCCACCGGCGACGAGTCCCGCTTCATCCGCAGCTCGATTCAAAGTGTGGCTCTTGCCGGCGTGAGTGGGGGGGTGCTGGCCGGGCTGGCGGTGCTGCTGTTTTTGGGATCCCTGCGCCAGACCCTGATCGTGGTGGCGGCCATTCCTCTGGCCACCCTGATGGCGGTGTTGCTGATGGGCCTGTTCGGCCTTTCCATCAACATCATCAGCCTGGGGGGCCTGGCCCTGGGGGTGGGGATCGTGGTGGACAACGCCATCGTGATGTTGGAAGCCATCGCTAAAGGAACAGAAGGGATCCCGCGGCAGGATGCCCGTTGGTTTGGGCAGCGGGTGCTCGAGCAGGCGGAGCGCAGCAGCCGCCAGTTGGAATCGGCCCTGGTGGCCTCAACGGCCACCAACTTGGTGTCGGTGTTGCCCTTTTTGCTGGTGGGAGGGTTTGTTTCGCTGATTTTCAACGAGCTGATTTTGACCATCAGCTTTGCTGTGGCCGGATCCCTGGTGGTGGGCCTGACGGTGGTGCCCATGCTCACCTCACGCCTGTTGACGATTCGCCGCAGCAGTGGATTGGGGCAGTGGGGCCCGATCCGCAGCTTTGCGCGGGCGATGCTGGGCGGCACCTACGCCTACCAACGGTTGCTGAGCCGTCTGTTAGAACGACCTGCCTTGCCGATCTTGCTGGCATTTCTTCTCCTGGGCGGAGGGAGCTACTGGATGGCCGGGCAACTGAACCAGGAGCTGCTGCCCCGCATCAGCACCGGGCAGGTGAACCTGTCTGCCAACTTTGCCCCCGGCACCACCCTAGATACCAACCACCGCATTATGCAGGAGGTGGATCGCCTTCTGCTGCAACAGCCTGAGGTGGAGTATGTGTTCACCACCGCAGGCGGATCTGCCTTCGGGGGCAGCACCTTTGAAAACCCCCTGCGGGGCACCAGCACCATCACCCTTAAGCCCGGCACAGCAGTGCGGCCCTTTGTGGATCGGATGAATGAGCTGGTCAGCCAACTCAACCTGGTGGGATCCCGCATCCGCCTGTCTCCGGGCAGTGTACGCGGCCTTTCCGCCCGTAACTCTGCCATCAATGCCGAAGTGGATGTGGTGCTTCAAGGGGAAGGCACCCAGGCGCTTCAAGAGGCCAGCCGCACAGTGTTGCGGGCCTTGGACGAACAGGCCACCCTCTCCACCTTCCGCCCCGAGGCGGATGACAGCCAACCGGAACTCCAGATTTGGCCCGATTGGGAGCGGGCCGCCCCCTTGCGCCTCAGCCTTCAGGACATAGGCCGGGTGGTACAGACGGCAGTGCAGGGATCCGTGCCCGCCCAACTGCAGCAGGGAGACCGCCTCCTGGATGTGCGGGTTCGCCCGGCCACGTCCATCACCCAGCCTTCGCAACTGGAGCGCCTGCCCTTGGTTGTGCAGAATGGGCAGCCCCTGCGCTTGGGGGATGTGGCCAGGTTGCAGATGGGGGAGGCCCCTGGGGAAATTCGCCGTCTCAACCAACGGCAGGTGGTCATTTTGAACGGCAGTCTTAGGGCCGGGGCCAGCCAAAGTGCCGCCATCGCCGAGCTGGATGGGATCTTATCCGGCTTGGAGTTGCCCCCCGGCGTGACCCGCCTGCCCAGCGTGGCTTTGGAAAACAACCGGGAGCTGCGCAATAACCTGCTGCTGCTGGGATCCCTGGCAGCTTTTTTGGTGTTTGTGGTGATGGCGGTGCAGTATAACTCCCTCCTCGACCCGCTGGTGATCATGCTGACGGTGCCCTTGGCTCTCTCCGGCGGGATCCTGGGCTTGTTCCTCACCCGCACGGCTGTGGGCGCTACGGTGCTGGTGGGGGCGGTGCTGCTGGTGGGCATTGTGGTCAACAACGCCATTTTGATGGTGGAGTTGGCCAACCAAATCCGGGAGGAACAGGGCTTGGATTACCGCAGTGCCATGCTAGAGGCTGCCCCGCAGCGGCTGCGCCCGATCCTGATGACCGCCGTGACGACGGTGCTGGGCCTGTTTCCCTTGGCCCTGGGCTGGGGAGAGGGATCCGAACTGCTACAGCCGCTGGGGGTTGTGGTCTTTTCCGGCCTTTCCCTGGCGACGCTGCTGACGTTGTTGGTGATCCCTTGCTTTTATGTGCTGCTGCATGGCGGGGAAAGCAAAACCTCAACTCCCTCTTTTCCCCAGCTAGCGGTTGCCCCACCCCCAGCCTTGTCCGAGACTTCCGGTCAGTAGCTGTGGTTGGCGTTGCTGATGGATTGGCGTTGTTGATCTCGGTTAGCTGACCTTGGGGTTAGGCTTAGGCACCAGTTTCAGCCCAGAAGGTTGGGGCTGTGCGTCCTCGGCTCTGTCCGGTACCAGGCGCAGGGGCGGGCCAAAGCGGCCAACCGCTATGGTGTTGTGCAAAGCCGGGATCTGGCGGATGGATTCCTGGCGTAGGCAGCGGTGCAAACGGCGCAGCAGAAACAGGTCGGCTTCGGAGCACTCCTCTCGGAATAGCCTCACGTTGAGTTCGTGTTCCTGAGCAGCAGTGAGCAGACCGGTCATCATGGCGGTTTGAATGATCTGCTGCACGGTCACGGTCGTCGCTTCATCCATAGGTTTATGCGGTTGGATTGAGACCTTTTGCTGCTCTTATTCTCGATAAATCCCCCTGATATTTACTCCGCCAAATAGCGGATTCGATATGCGCGCTTTGTCATCTTTCCCAATGTTCAGGAAATAGGGCTTTCCAGGTATCCATTGACTTTCTGATCCATCCAGATCCTATTCAGGCGAAAAGCTTGAAATCCTTGCTTCACAAGCCTTTCCAATCGAAGTGGGAGTAGAGCCAACAATTGGATACGTAGGGATCCAATCCTCACTGCAGTACAAAATTAGACTCAACAGTGAGTTGCTTGAACTTGCCAAAGAGGTGCTGATCCCATGATTTTTCGAGCTGTTGTTTGAGGCCGTAACAGATATCTGTGGCAATACGGAACTGAGAAGCGATGTTCGTCACCGACAAATGGCGTAGGGTTGCTTGGCTTTTTGTCTGTACCTTGTCGGCAATGAAGGCATAGAGGATGAGCACCAGCTTTGTGTTGTGTTAGTGTGGGGGCATTCTGTAGTGGCGATTGGCCGTGTCGGAAACTCCACAAACAGTCGGCTGTGCTGTCCCTCTGGGCTGCTGTGGCTGCGGCTGTTTGGGCCTGCTGGCGGTGTTGGGCTTGGGGCTGGCGGGGGCAGGGATCCTGATCTGGAATGGGATCCGCACTTCGGGTGCCTATCGCACCTACCAGTTGGCGGTGGAGCAGCTCAAACAAAATGCTGTGGTGGTGGAACGTCTGGGGGAACCCTTGAGGCCGGGATGGCCCTCGCGGCTGCGTTTTCAGGAAAATGAGGAAGCGGGCTGGGTGTGTCTGTCTTTTTTGATTACAGGGGCCCAGCGCACCGGCGATGTGGTTGTGGAATCGGAGCGGGGCATGGCGGGCTCGGCATGGCAGTTGCGCCATCTGCAGGTGAAAGTTGACGGGGATCCGCAGGCCATTCCGGTCATTGAGGGGGGATCCCGCTGTGAAGAGGAAGAGCCGGATAGAGAAGCCCTGCCCCTGCAGCCAGAGGGCGACATCTAGGTAGCCGAATAGGCTCAGCCGCGGGTAGAGTCAAAAGGACTCCGTCCCGCTGACGCGAACGGTTGTGGCCTTGGATCCCTATGCGGTCGCTCCCTTACCTGCGCTTGCTGCTGTTGTTGGCGCTGTTGGCCTCGTTCACCGGCCTGATCGTTTGGCTAATCCAATCGTTTCTCGATCTGTACTACGCCACCCGTTACCACCCGATTTTGGGGGGGCTGTTGATCGGGGTGCTGCTGCTGCTGCTGCTGGTGTTTTTGGCCGCTGCCATCTACTACTTGTTTCTGTTTCGCCAACCCGCCCCCAGCAGGAGGGAAATTACCCAACCCCTTGCCTTGCCGGAGACGGCCTTGGACAAGCGGAAAGCGGCGCAACAGAACTTGGCCCAACTGGAGGCGCAGATGGCGCAAATCCAGGATCAGGTGGCGCGGGCAGCGCTGGCAGAACGGTCGGCCCTACTGGCCAAACAATTGGCCCAGCCCCAACTGAAGGTGGTGGTCTTCGGCACCGGGTCGGCGGGCAAGACTTCTCTGGTGAACGCGCTGCTGGGGCGGCGGGCGGGGGCGGTGGGGGCCACTCTGGGCACCACCCAGGCGGTAGCTTGTTACGATTGGAACTTGCCCGGGATCCCGCAGCCGGTGCAGATCGTGGATTGCCCCGGCATTTTGGAGATCGGCCCGGCAGGGGTGATGCGGGAACAGGAGGCGCAAGCCCAAGCCCAAGCTGCCGATCTGCTCCTAGTGGTGGTGGATGGGGATCTGCGCCAGTCAGAGGTGGATCCCTTGCGCCGGTTGATCGCCCTGGGCAAGCGGGCCTTGCTGATCCTGAACAAAGCGGATCGCTACACCTCAGAAGAACGGCAGATCCTCTTGCAACGCCTGCGGGAGCGGGTCTACCCCCTGATTCCACCTCAGGATGTGTTGATAGCTGCCGCTGCTCCAGCCCCTGTGCGGGTGGGATCCCAAACCTGGCGACCGGAGCCGGAGGTGGCGGCGGTGCGGGATCGCGTGCAGGCGGTGCTCTATGCCGAGGGGGGATCCCTGGCCTTGGACAATGCCCTGCTGCAATCGCAACAGTTGGGGGAAGAGGCCAAACGGATTCTCCAAGCCCAACTGCGCCGGCAGGCGGAGGAGGTGATCGATCGCTTTCAGTGGATTGTTACAGGAGTGGTGTTCGCCAACCCCATCCCGGCGGTGGATCTGCTGGCCATTGCCGCCATCAACGCCCAGATGGTGGTGGAACTGGGATCCCTTTACGGCTGCAAGATGGATCTGCAGCAGGGGCGGGAGCTGGCCTTGTCTCTGGCCAAAACCTTAGCGGGCTTGGGCTTGGTGGAAGGAGCGATCCAACTGACCACGGGGATCTTGGCCACCGTTGCCGAGGTAAGCGTCGTCGGTTTTCTGGCGACAGCCCCCATTCAGGCGGCCAGCGCCGGCTATCTCACCCGCATTGCCGGCAAGAGCTTCATTGAGTACTTCCAGCACAACCAAAGCTGGGGCGAAGGGGGGATGCAGGCGGTGGTTAAGGCCCAGGTGCAAAATACCCAAAAATCCGGTTGGCTCAAAGAGTTTGTCCGCGAGGCTTCTCGGCGCATTTTCCGAAATGGAATGAGCAAAGACTAAAGGGCCAGCCCAAGGGATCCCTAATGGCCGCTCAGGGCAATATCCGTCGGCATGAAGGCCAGCTTCAGTTGCGCCACATAATCGGCGTAGCTCAGTGCCGGCCCAGTGTCCCAATCCGCCAAGCCGTGCATGCACTTCGACCATTGAATGAAGGCGGCAGGATAGATATAGGCCAAACTGGGATCCTGCAAAACCTCTTTGGGCAGTGGAGAGGCCGACTTCAGCACTGCCAACAGAGCCGGCGGCTTGTGGAGAATCACGCGCGTGGCCTCAATCTGCTCTGGGGAAACCCTAAACTTGGTGGCAATAAACGGGATCACTCTGGAAATGGCCATCACCAACACCAACCTCGCCTGTAGAGGTAGGTTGCCCCCAAGCCGAGGGGCTGGCCTCAGGGATCCTACGGAGACCGGAAAAGGAGGGATGAACATTGGCGAGGATGGCCGTGGGCGGGCCTGGGATCCCCTTGCTTGGGGCCGCTGCTCCCCGTTATTCTAGTGAAGCTGAAAAATCTGGGGAAACAGTGAGCCGTGGCTAAAAAGAGCATGATCGAGCGGGAGAAAAAGCGCCAACGCTTGGTCGAGAAGTATCGGGAGAAGCGCCAACAACTGAAAGCGGCCATGGCCGATCCCAACATCGACCAGGCCACCCGCATGGAGCTGCACGCCCAACTGCAAAAACTCCCTCGGGCCAGCTCGCCCACACGCCTGCGCAACCGCTGCTGGAAAACCGGGCGTCCCCGGGGTTACTTCCGCGATTTCGGCCTGTGCCGCAACAGCCTGCGGGAAATGGCCCACAGAGGCTTATTGCCAGGCGTAGTTAAGTCTAGCTGGTAGTTGCCTGGCCTTCGCCGCTTGGTTGAACGGCCAAAACATCCTTTTGAGAGATCCTGAGTGGGCCTGCAACCTTTTCAGCTCTGTGACGAAGATCTCACCCCTGCAGTGGCAAAGGCCCTGGCCAGGGAACCTTACCTGGCCGTGGATACAGAAACAATGGGGCTGATCCCGCAGCGGGACAGGCTTTGCGTGGTGCAAATCGCCAACTCCGCCGGTGAGGTGGTGCTGTTGCGGTTGAGCCGTGGAGTAAAGCAGGCCCCCCTTCTGGCAGGGCTGCTGACGGATCCCAACATTGAAAAGATTTTCCACTACGCCCGCTTTGACCTGGCGATGCTGCGCTATCACCTGGGGATCCGGGCGTGGCCTGTCTTTTGTACCAAAATTGCCAGCAAACTGGCCCGCACCTACACCAGCAAACACAGCCTCAAAGATGTGGTGAGCGAGCTGTGCGGGGTCGAACTCAACAAAGCTGCCCAAAGCTCCGACTGGGGGGCCGTTCACGCGCTATCCGCCGAACAGCTGGAATATGCCGCCAACGATGTTCGCTATTTGATCCCGGTGCGCCACAAGTTGGCGGAGATGTTACGGCGGGAAGAACGCTGGGAGTTGGCGCAGCAGTGTTTCCAACATTTGCCTACTTTGGTAGAGCTGGATCTGTTGGGCTTCAGTAACGTCTTCGAACATCAGTAGGCGGGGCTTTACTTGATAGACAGTCACCGAATTTTCGGGCTGGAGGCCCGCACCATAGCCGCAGGCTTGGTGTCGGGAGGAAAGTCCTCCTCTATATAGGTTTGCTGGTCAAAGTCTGGATGAGCTACGATAGGCCCATGAGCCAGACTATATCGGTACGTTGCAAGCTGATAGTCCCACAAGAGTTGCGTCAAGAGATTGACCGCACCTTGCAGGGATTTGCTGACGCTTGCAACCAGATCTTGGATACCGCCAAGCGCGAGAAGTGCTGGAATACCGCCAAGCTGCACCACTTGGTCTATCGGCCGGTAAGGGCAGCAACGGGGCTGAAGGCCAACCACGTCTGTCAGGCGCTCCGTCGGGTGATTAGCAATGCCAAGGCAGTGAAGCAAGTCCACAAGTTCCGCCCCACCAGTCTGACTTTGGACGCTCGCACTTTTAAGTACCGGGAGTCTGAACAGACTGTTGGTGTGACTCTGTTGAGCGGGCGAGTCTGGCTCAAACTCAAGATCGGTGGCTACCAGATAGCGCTCTTGCGGGGGCAAGCGCCCACCAGCGCTACTCTGTCCAAGACCAAGCAAGGTGACTACTATATCAACATTGCTATTGAGCTAGACACTCCCCCGACCGGCAAAACTCCAAAGGTAATCGGAGTTGACTTGGGCAGGCGGGATATTGCCACCGCTAGCAACGGACGTTCTTGGAGTGGAGAACACATCCAGGCCGTCCGTGACCGGTTCAGCCGTGTACGCGCCAAGGTTCAATCCAAACGCACTCGCAGCTCTAGGCGGCTGCTGAGAAGGCTCTCTGGGAGAGAACGGCGCTACCAGACATGGCTGAACCACAACATTAGCAAAACCTTGGTCAGGGATGCCCAGGCTATTGGTGCGGCACTGGCTTTTGAAGACTTGACAGGCATTCGAGAGCGCCTGAATCAGAAGCCTCGCAGCAAGACTGAGCGGCGCAGGACTAACAACTGGGCGTTCTACCAGCTCAGGATGTTTGTAGCCTACAAGGCTGCCATTGCTGGAGTGCC
>NZ_JANSIN010000047.1:0-19487 GCF_047462115.1 Synechococcus sp. R50.1
ATACCAAGCAGCCATACTGAACATACTGTACATTATTTTCAGTATAGTCCAGCGTATCATTGACTAGAGTCATGCTCTCGCCTGCGGATCCCGTAGCCGGAAGAAGTCCTTATTAGCAAGCTTCTCATCTGATTCGCCTCTCTCCGCTCTCGGAGAAGGGCTATTGTGGTTGCTGGATAAGGGGCGCTTCTCAGCGGTGACGGGCATCGAGGATAAACAGAGCACTACCTACGACGAACAGGAGGCTGGCTCCTATCCCCAGCAGGGTTTGGACAACCTTGAGATTGAGAAAGGCTGGAGCTGCTGGATCCCACAGAGAGGGGTCACTGCCCAAGGTCATCACCTCGCTCACCGCAAACAGGCTGCTCCCCAGCAAAAACAACCAACTGGCCAACTCGTAGCGGTGGCTGCCTCTCATGTCTGCTCCGACTGCAAGTGTTTGTAGGCTTGGGCAGCGGCGGCCATTTCCGCAGCCTTTTTTGAGCGACCTTCACCGCGACCCCAGCACCGTCCTTGCCCCCAGACTTCCATGGTGAAATGGGGGGGATGTTCCTGGGCGGCCACCAGGCGGTATTCCGGCAGGCTGCCCCAAAGGCGTTGGGTGAGTTCTTGCAGGGCTGCTTTGGGGTTGCGCCGAGTGGGGTCTTGAAACCACTGCTCCACTCGCCGGTGTAGATAGGGATCCAGCCAGGGATGCAGCTTGGGCAGCGTGTAAATACCCCAACTGAGATAAAAAGCCCCAAGCAGAGCCTCGAAAGCATCCGCCAGCCGCCGACCCCGTCCGGCCAAGTCGTTTTGAGAGCTGGATCCCACCTCGAGGTAGCGATCCAAGCCGTGCAGATCCGCCAGTTCTGCCAGGTAAGCATCGCTGGTCAGGTCGGAGCGAATCGCGGTCAGCTCTCCCACCGACAGATGGGGATAGGACTGAAACAAGAATTCCGTAACCAAAATCCGCAGGACAGAATCCCCCAACAACTCCAGCCGATCGTTGTTCCGTCGGCCATCCAGAGAAGGGTGAATCAGAGCCTGATCCAGCAGATCCCAGCGCAGCTGCTCCAGCAAAGCCGGATCCCTGAATCCAAGGCGGGCCAGCAAATGCTCCAAGGCACGGCGACGGGGCGGGATCAACTCAACCATACACTCAGGTGCTGACGTTGCCTCAGCGGTCAGAACTGCACAGCTTGCAACCATTTTGACCTGAGCCATCTCACCCAGGCCGGGATCCCCGCTCAGGCGGTAAGCCAGCTATGCTACAGGAGTAGTATAGGCTTTTCGAGGGAGGATCCCTGCATGCCCATTCGCGCCAATTCCCCCATTCCCACGACCCAGATGGAAGTGACCAGCATTCGGCTGGAACGTGAGCTGAAGCAGCGACTGAAGGCGTTGGCCGGAAATCAGGGTTACCAGGCCCTCATACGGGAAATTCTTTGGAGTTATGTCCTGCGTCACTCTCAAGGGGCTGCCACCCTCAGTCCTGAGGATATTCGGGCCAGCTTCCCGGCCACGGCCCACCAAGCCCAATGCTGTGCTCTCACCGGACGGGCCATTCAACCGCAGGAGCCAATGTTGCTGGGGTGGACCACCGATGGAAAGTTCGTCGCCCTTAGCTCCTCCTGCTTTTAATCTTTGTTTTGGGGTCTCTCTCCAGTTTGCGAAGGGATCCAACCGGCACGAGTGCCCATCCGTTTAGATGCCACGAAGTTCTCGATATTTTCTGGCCCGTTCCTCGGCTGGATCGGGGGCTTGAGCTTTGGCAACTGCCTCCTCCAGTTGGGCCATCACCGTCTCTGCCGGTTCAGCGGAGCGGACGACGTAAAACATTAGGTTAATGGCTTCGTTGGCCGTCAGTTTGAGGGTTTCTTTTCCCTTGGGCACCAGCGCGATCTTGCCATCTGTGGTTGTGATGGCTGTATGGGATCCCTTAGCCAGAATCTCCCCAGCTTTTTCCAGAGTGACAAGCATATCCGTAGCTCACGGCAGCAGGACATCTACTATCCTATCGAATGTCTTGGGGCAAACGTTCCAGAAGGGTCTAAGCCATTTGGCGGATTGGGTGGGTTCATCATGGGTTGCCATGCTCCGCCAGCCAAGCATGCAAGTGGGGAAACAACTTTTGATTGGCTCCCGGGAAGGGAAATTCCGACAGTTCCGCCGGGCTAACCCAGCGCACCTCACTACATTGCAGGGCTTGGGCTTCTCCGCCCAGGTAGCGGCAGATAAAAGCAATAAGAGTAACGGTGAAATGGGTGTAGGCATGTTCGACGGTGGCTAGCGGCGCGACCACCTCGATATCAATGCCGATTTCTTCTTTTACCTCCCGTACTACACACTCGGCAGCCGTTTCTCCCGGCTCGATTTTGCCTCCGGGAAACTCCCACAGCCCGCTGAGCATTGAGCTTTCCAGTCGTCGATCGATAAGGATTTCTTTTCCCCGCAGAACAATGGCAACCGCGATTTGCTTATGAGGACGGGAGGCACGGGGTGCAGACATAGGCAATTGTTGGTGTTGACCTCGATTGTAGGCGCTGCAATCCGCTTGCCAAGGGCACCGGCCACAGTGAGGCTTTTTGGGACGACAGACGGTAGCCCCCAAATCCATCAGGGCTTGGTTAAAAGCCCGCGGCTGCACGGGATCCAACAATTGCTCGGAAAGCTGCCACAGCAGGGACAGACACTGGGACGGAGGCTGCTGCAAAGCCACCAAGCGAGCCAGCACCCGCTTGACGTTGCCATCCAAAATGGGCAAAGGCTGATCGAAGGCAGCGCTGAGAATGCCGCCGGCTGTGGTGCGCCCGATCCCCGGCAGAGCCAACACCTGCTCCAGATCCCTGGGGAACTCACCGTTTCGCTCCCGCATCAAAATTTGGGCAGCTTTGTGCAAGTTCAGGGCCCGCCGGTAGTAGCCTAGGCCCTCCCACAGTTTCAGCACCTGCTGCTGGGGGGCTGCCGCCAATGCTGGGATCCCGGGCAGGGTCTGCATCCAGCGCTGAAAGTAGGGAATGACCGTTGCCACCTGGGTTTGCTGTAACATCACTTCCGAAACCCAAATGGCGTAGGGATCCCGGGTGCGGCGCCAGGGCAGATCCCGCCCGTGTTCACGGTACCAACGCTGAAGAGACTGCCGCAAGCGTTGCAAGAAAGCCTCGTCCCACTCCCCTCCTTTGCTCGGAAGGCTGGCAATGTAGGAAGAACTGACCTCGGCTTCTGATATGGGCTGAGACTCAAGCCGCGTAAGCAAAGTGCAAAGCCCACCAGATCAGGGCCGAAACCACACCGGCCACAATCCCTGCCGAGATCAAAACGACAATTGGGCTATCCGCCCCCTTGAACTTCATAATGCCGCGATTGTAGTCAGCCATCCTTGCCTCCTACCAGCTCTGGCGTTGGGGTTGTCAGGGATGTTGATCGGGATCCAGATCTGCCAGCTCTATTCACAGGGAAAGCTGTGGCGAAGATGTCCCAGTAGAGGTGCTCCGCACCGCCGGCGCAAACATGCCTGGGGAGAAGCACCGTCCTCGGTCATGCATGATACAACCTTAGCATGGAACAGACTTTGACCCTGGTGATTTGGACTGTTTGGAATAACCAGAAGCTAGGCAACCCGCAGGACTAACCGGTCTGCTTCCCACTGTCGAAATAGGTTGAGGAGGTGGTCGGCTCTCTCTTCATGGGCAGCCAGGATCTCAGCGCCAGAACGGGCTTGATTGGCCAAGGGCAGCAGCAGCTCCACCACCTGGTAGCGGGTAGAGGCTATCATCTTGCCAGGGATCCGGGCGATAGGCCAGAAAATATCCATCTTCTGGGTCAGGATCTGGGCCGGATCCAGCTTGCCCAACAGATCTGAAAAGGGGATTTTTTGATCCCAGTAGCGCACGCTGCCATAGCGGACAAACAAGGGGTTGAGTTGCCAGCGGGAGCTCTTAAAAAATTCGACTGTAAAGGGATCCCAGTGGTCCACCTTTTTCCCTTGATGGCAACACCAGAAGAGATTTTGCGTGTGATACAGAGGCTCCAGATACTCCATGACCCGCAGTTGGTCAATGCGAGCAAGGGCCTCGTAGCGGCGATGGAACTCCGGGTGGGTGGCGGCAATCAACGGCCTGGCATTCCAATAGTCCGAGTAGGGGGCGACATCGATAAACTCCAGCCCGGCTTGGGCAAGCAAGTCGGGAATCTCGCCGATGTCGAAAGGAATATCATTGGCATGGAAGAAATTATCGACAATGTTTTCATCTTGTCCATAGTATTCTTGGTGAGCCTTGGCGTGCTTGGCCAAAAGGGAATTGGGGCTGGCTCCCTTCAGCAGTTGCCGCACAAATTCGATCTTTTCTGGGGTTGCAGGTGGGGTGATGCCCAACAACTCCAAGGCTCGCCGAATGCGGTACAGATGCCAACGGCCTGAACGGTTGTAGAGCATCAGCGCCATCACCCCATCGGGAGCCAACCGCGATGCCAGATTGCTCAAAGCCTTCACCGGATCTGCAGTGTGGTGAATCACGCCGTAGGAGCTGATCATGTCGAAGCTGCCTTCGGGCCAAGTAGAGGGATCCAGCAGATCCCCGTACTGCACAGAGCAGTTGCGCAGGCCGTGGTGCTTAATTCGCTTCTGGGCAATCTCTAGGGCCGGGCGGCTGATGTCGATCCCGACCACCGACCCATAGCCGGGGTTGCTGGCGGCAATGCCATGCACTTCCCAGCCGGTGCCACACCCGGCCACCAAAAACCTGGATCCTGTGGGCTCTTGCAAGGTGCGGGTGCGGGCGTACTGCGCCAAGGTATAGCTGCCCAGACTGGAGAAGCCCTCAAAGGGCCGGTCGTAAGGAATAGGAGGATAGGGGAACGTCTCGTACTGGGCCTGCACTGCCTGGGTAATCTCGGCTTCGCTCACCAAAAGCACTTCCTCCCACGCGTTCCCCCCCATCCTAAGGTCTTCTTGACGCTTTGAGCCGGGAGATCTTGCTGGGTTGCCCGTCTGAGAACCTGGCCCTTCACAGCCTGGTTGTAAACCCCGCCGGAGGCAGAGCGGGCGGGACGGAGTCCTCACAAAACCGAGTGAGGCAGGCGACCCTCTGCCGAGCCGTTGGCTAAGGCCCTGCCAGAGCGTGAGTTGCCCGCTTGTAGGCTTCCTCCAGCGTCTCTGCCAAGGTGGGGTGAACGTGCACCAAGCCGGCCAGTTCTCGCACCGTGGCCCGGCGAGCAATGGCCTGAGCCGCCTCGTGGATCAAATCCGCTGCATGTGCCCCCAAGATGTGGGATCCCAGCAGTAGGCCGGTGCTCTTGTCAAAGACCAGCTTGACCATGCCCTCTGTCTCTCCCGAAGCAATGGCCTTGGAGTTGCCGCCAAAGTAGGTGCGCACCGTGCCCACGCTGTAGCCTTCCTCCTTGGCCTGAGGTTCGGTCAGCCCCACAAAACCCATTTCCGGGTGGGTGAACACCGCGGCCGGGATGCTGAGGTAGTCCATGTAGGCAGTACGGCCACAGATGTTTTCCACGGCCACTCTCCCCTGAGCTGCCGCCGCGTGAGCCAACATCATTTTGCCTGTCACATCCCCAATGGCCCAGAGGTGAGGCAAATCGGTGGCCATGCGGCTATCGACGGGGATGAACCCCCGTTCGCCGGTGTCGATGCCCAGCTCGGCCAAGCCCAGCCCCTCTGAGACCGGGATCCGACCGGCAGCCACCAAGCAGCCATCCACCTGCAGCGTCTCGCCGTTGGAGAGGTGAATCGTTACTGGCTGGCCAGGGATCACCTGCTTGGCCGTGATCCCCACGTAGGTCTGGATTTGCCTGGGCTTAATCAGCACCCGCTGGGCCAGGCGGGCAATATCGGGGTCAAAGGCCGGCATCAGGGTCTCCAGGGCTTCGATGAGGATGACCTGGGATCCCAAGGCAGTGTAGATGTCGGCAAACTCCTGGCCAATGTAGCCGCTGCCGATAATCGCTAGGCGCTCCGGGATCCACTCCAGCCGCACCGCCTCGTCGCTGGTGAACACCGTCCGGCCATCCACCTCGATGCCAGGGGGCACAAAGGGGCGGGAGCCCGTCGCGAGAATGACATCCTGTGCCGTGTAGGTGTGGGATCCCTTCTCTTCCTGGACTTCCACCTGCTGGGGTGCCACCAACTTGCCTCGCCCTCTCAGGATTGTTACCCCCAGCTTCTCCAGCGAGCGAGTCATGTCGGCGCGGATCTTCTCCACCACTTGGGCAGCATGATTGGCAATAGCCTCTCGGTTCACCTGAAGGGATCCCACTTGGATGCCCAGCCCAGAGCTATGTTGCAGTTCCCGCAGGCGTCCTGAGGCGGCCAGCAGAGCCTTGGAGGGGATGCAGCCGCGGTTGATGCAGGTGCCGCCCATTTCTGCACCTTCAACGATGGCGGTCTTCAGGCCAGATTCGACCGCATGTAAAGCAGCGCCGTGGCCGCCGACGCCGGCACCGATGATGATTACGTCAAAATCGAAGCTCATGGCGAGATTGGATAACCGGTGCTTCATTCTCTCATCTTGTCGGCCTTCCCAGAAACCTGGCTAGGGGCACCCAAGCCATGCAGTAGCATAGAGTCGCTTGTAGGCGGGTGGGGGTACACATGACACTCCAAGCTTTGATCTTCGATGTGGACGGCACGCTGGCGGACACGGAGCGGGATGGTCATCGCGTGGCCTTTAACGCTGCCTTTGCCGAGGCAGGGCTGGACTGGCACTGGTCGGTGGAGCTCTACGGCCAACTCCTGGCCATTACGGGGGGCAAAGAGCGCATTCGCCATTTCGTTGCAACCTGCCAGCCGCCGCTACCCCCTGGTGAAGATTTAAATGCCCTCATTGCCCGGCTGCACCAGGCCAAAACCCGCCACTACACTGCCCTATTGGCCCAAGGGGGGATCCCACTCCGCCCAGGGGTGAAGCGCCTCCTGCAGGAGGCCAGAGCTGCTGGGATCCGTCTAGCCATTGCCACCACCACCACGCCGGAAAACGTGACGGCCCTTTTGGAGCACGCGCTGCCGGAGAGCCTGAGCTGGTTTGAAGTGATCGCTGCCGGCGATATTGTCCCCGCCAAAAAGCCCGCCCCCGACATCTACTTCTACACCCTGGAACAGATGGGGCTGCCCCCCCAGGCCTGCCTGGCCTTTGAAGACTCGGAGAATGGGCTGCGCTCGGCCCAGCAGGCCGGTATTCCCACTGTGGTGACGGTAAACGACTATACCCGGGATCAGGATTTTTCCGGGGCGGCTCTGGTGCTGGATCACCTGGGGGAGCCTGAGGATCCGTTTCAGGTGTTGGCGGGAACGGTGGGATCCCACCGCTACTTCACCCTGGAGTTGGCCTGCCAAGTCCATGCCCAAGCCATTCCCTCTGAGGTGGGAAACTGATGTCAGCAGCAGAGCTCCCAGACCTGCAGCAGCGCCTAGAGGCCCATCTGCAGCAAGTGGCCCAGCCCCGGGATCCCGACTGGTCGCCCCTGGGCCATAGCCAAGTGGAGCGCTACATCCAAGAGCAGCTTTCTAAGTGGGGATCCCTGGAGTCCTTCCCCTTTGAGGCCGGTGGCCGCCTGCACCGCAACTGGATCTTGAAATTGCCGGGATCCCGTTCTGGCCGCCAACCCATCCTCATCGGAGCCCACTTTGACGCTGCCCCGGCAACCCCTGGAGCAGACGACAACGCCAGCGGCATAGCGGTGTTGCTGGAATTGGCCCGCCATTTTGCCGCCAACCCTGCCCCTTCCCCCCTGTGGCTGGTGGCTTTTGACCTGGAGGAGCGGGGGATGGTGGGCAGTGGGGCTTACGCCCAGTTTCTTCAACGTCAGAGGCAATCCCTACGGCTGATGCTGTCTTTGGAAATGCTGGGCTACCGGGATCCCACCCCCGGATCCCAACGCTACCCCGCTGGCCTTGAGAAGCTCTACCCCAACCGGGGAGATTACATCGGTCTCATCGGCAACTGGCCCACCTGGGGGGATCTGCTCAAGCTGCAGCGTGATTTTCAAAAAGCGGGGATCCCTTGCTGTTGGTTGTTGGCCGGGCAGCGAGGCTTGATCCTACCTGCCACTCGCCTGAGCGATCACTCCCCCTTTTGGGATGCGGGCTACGCCGCCGTTATGGTTACCGACACCGCTTTCTTGCGCAACCCCCACTACCACAAGCTGAGCGATACCTTGGAAACCCTAGATCCAGATTTCCTGACGGGGGTCTGCCAGGGCTTGATGGCCGGGATCCGCTTGCTGTAGCTCCTCCAAACCCCCCAGTCATTCCGGCAGCAAGTAGCGTGCGTTGAATCCCAACTCCCCTCTCCTGGAAGGAGGCCAGGGGTAAGGATGGAATTGGCATCCTCAGTACGGAGATTTCTCCAGGGGGTTCGCGATTCTGCGACCGAGTCCTTTGCTGAAGAGGGGAGACAATAGACGAGAGTAGTAAGACGAGAGTAGTAGCAGGGAAAAGGTTAAAAAACCTGCCTTGGCACTGTAAAACTCAGCAGGAGATTGCGTATGAGCGCTTTTGCCCAAGCTCCCAAAAAGTGTGTTTCCGCCGCCTTCAAAGAAGAGGGCAAGCTGCAAGAGTGTATCCAGCGGCTTTTGAACCGTGGCATTCCCAACGATTGCATCTCCATTATTGGCCGCAACTTTCAAACCGAAGCCAAAATTACCGGGTTTATCACCCGCAAAGAGGTGGTTCTGGACGGTCTGACCAATGGGGCCATCTATGGATCCCTGTTCGGATCCCTGCTGGGGCTGCTCACTGGCGTGGGGGTGCTGTTCATTCCCTTTTTGGGGGCAGTGGTGGCCGCTGGGCCTCTGGGAGCCGCTTTGTTGGGGGCAACGGGCGGCGCTTTGTACGGAGCACTGGGAGCGGGCCTGGGATCCGCCCTGATTGCCTTGGGTATGCCGCAGGAGAAAGCCGCCATCTACCAAACCCGGGTACAGGCGGGCGAGTTCTTGTTGGTGGTGCAAGTACCGGAAGAGAAGTCGGGCGAAATTTACTGGCTGCTGCAGAGTGCTGGCGGAGAGGAAGTTTCCATTGCCGACTTGAACTTGCCCGGTGAGCCAGAGGGAGACTTAACCCCAGAGAGCATCTCGCCGGAAATCCGCGCTGACCTCTCGGAAGAAGCGCAGCAAACCTTTGTGGAAGCCTACAACCAAGCCAAACAAGAGAGCAATAACTCCACCCATGCACTCCTCAAAGCTTGGGAAAAGGTCAAGCAAATTTTCACACGAGATGAGAAAGGGATCTTCTCCAAACGCAAGCCCTAGCCCAAAAAGTTTCCGAAGTAGCGAGAGCACAGTAAAGCGCCATCTCGCCGCTCTGCCTGTACGTGTTCTGGGTCTGCTCCAATTTTTTAGCTGCAACCTTATATCCTGAGAATAGCCCGAAAAACTCTAACCTAACCTTGCAGGGGTGAGCCTATGGCTGCGAGTGACTTCAAGGATTATTACAAGATCCTGGGCGTCAGCAGAGATGCCTCTGCCGAGGAAATCAAGCGCGTCTATCGCAAGCTGGCCCGCCAGTATCACCCCGACGTGAACCCCGGCAACAAGGCGGCAGAGGAACGCTTTAAGGAGATCAACGAAGCCTACGAGGTGCTCTCAGATCCGGAAAAGCGGCGGCGCTACGACCAGTTTGGGCAGTACTGGCAGCGGGTGGGTACTGGTTCTGCTGCTGGAATGCCGGGCATGGAGGGCTTCGCCCAATACGCCAGCTTCGAGGAGTTTATCAACGAGCTGCTGGGCCGTATGGGCTCCCGCCGCAGCGGGTTCCAGGGCTTCGCCGGCGGCTTTGGGCCGTTTGTTTCGGTGGATTTGCCGGGGCAGGATGTGGAGGGCACTCTGGGTCTCAGCTGGGCAGAAGCTTTCCACGGCACCCAGAAACGGCTGAACCTAGATGGAGAAACGCTAACTATCCGCATTCCCCCCGGCGCTAAGCCGGGCAGTCGCATCCGCGTCAAGGGCAAAGGCCAGGTCAGCCCCTTTGGCGGGCCAAGAGGGGATCTCTACCTCACTTTGGAGCTGCCCCCCCATCCCTTCTTCCGCTTTGACGGAGACAACCTGCTCTGCGAGCTGCCCATTACTCCTGACGAGGCGGCTTTGGGAGGGACGGCGGAAGTTCCCACCCCTACGGGTCGCGTGCAACTGAGGATCCCTGCCGGGGTAGACAGCGGCCAAACCCTGCGGCTGCGGGGCCAAGGCTGGCGGGATCCCCAAGGCCAGCGGAGCGACCTGCTGGTGCGGCTGAAGGTGGTGGCGCCCAAATCCCTTTCCCAGACCGAACGGGATCTCTACGAAAAGCTGCGGCAAAGCCGTAGCTGGGATCCCCGCGCCCACTTGCAGGAGGTGAGTCTATGAGTTTGGCCATTGTGCGGGTAGAAGAACGGCTCTATACCTTCGAGCAGGCCACGGAACTGCTGGGGATCCCTCCCCACCTGCTGGAATGGCTGCTGGCCCAAGGCTTAGTGGAGGCCGAGAGCAGCTACCTGACCCCCCAACAGCTCAGGCGGTTGTTGCAAATGAGCCGCCTACACCGAGACTTGGGGCTTAACTGGACGGGGGCAGCGATGGTCTTGGACATGGCTCAGGAAATTGCCCGGCTCAGGGGGCAACTGCGCCACTACCGCGGATTTTGAGGCTGCCCAGCCAACCCATCAAGGAGATAAACTTCGATGAACCCTATGGAACAGATCATCCGACGTAGCCAAGTGGTGGGCCTGCTGGCCCTCGATGGCAGCACTGCTACCGCCTTGGGTACCGTAGAAGAAATCTGGGTTGACCCAACAGGGCGGGTATGCTACTTCACCAGCCAGCAGGGGTACACCCCCCTGGAGCAGGTTTCTCTCATCGGGCCAGACGCGCTGCTGACCTACTCTACCGTTTTTGCTACCCCCCTAACCCCCATCAGCTCTCTTTACCGCCGCACAGTGCGCATTGGGAATCGAGAGGTCGGCTGGATTGAGGATTTTCTCTTTGACTGGGAGACCGGAGCGATTGCCGCTTATATTCTGGGTGGCAGCATTGCCGAGCCTTGGGGGGGGCGCGCCGTTCTCCTGCCTGAGGACGTGGAAGCCATTGATGTGGACGCGGTGGTGGTCAAGGAGGATGCTCCGCAGCGGCTGAAATCGGAAGCGGAAGGCTTAAAGAACTTTTGGAGCGAAAAATCTCGGCAGGTGAAACAGCTTATCCAGCGCATGGGGGATCGCCTCAAGGCGTTGGTTGGCCCACAGGATCCGCCGGAGGTGGTGCGCGTTAAGGTGAAGCAGGTGCGGGACGAGCTGGCCAAAGGGGGCAAGTTCGATCTCTCCCTACTGGACGAGGCGGCAGAGTTTCTGCAACACAAGTGGGAAACCTGGCAACATCGCCTCAGCCGCGCCGCTCAGCGCATGCAGGCTGCCCTTCAGGCTGCTTGGGAGAAGCTGACCGAATAGCAAAGAATGACTCTGCAACCTCTGGCCTGCGGTCGCCTCAGATGCTGCACATTTGCTTCCCAACTGCTTCCCAACTCCCCTCTTCCTCTGGGAAAGGGGCTGGGGGGCAACAGCATGAGGTGCTTGGGGAGTCCGTCCCACTGCTCGACCGGAACTGTTGCAAGCCAGTCCTCGACCAAACCCAGCTGACGGACGGCGGCTTTTTCGGCTACGATCTAGGATCGCTGTCAATGCTCGGATCAGGTTTCAAGACCCCCGCAGGGCACCTGTACGGCAGAGGAGAAGGATGACTTACGCAATTGTGGAGACCGGCGGTAAGCAGCTTTGGGTGGAGCCGGGGCGTTTTTACGAGGTCGATCGCCTGGCGGAAGTGGAGGAGAACAGCCCCTTCGATTTGTCTCGTGTGCTGTTGATCAACCACGAGGGACAAATCACGTTGGGGCATCCCTACGTTTCGGAGGCGGTCGTCAGGGCACGGGTTTTACAGCATCGGCGCGGCGATAAAATCATCGTTTACAAGATGAGGCCAAAGAAAAAGACCCGCAAAAAGAGGGGTCATCGGCAACCGCTGACCCGTCTGCTGATCGAGTCTATTGAACTCAATGGGGTGCCCCTAGCCACGGCACCATCCCGTACGGAAGCGGCTCCAGAGTCTAACCCAGAGGCAGCCCCTTCGGCAGCGGCGACAGGGATCCCTGCGGATGAGGAATAAACTCTGAACTCAGGTGTCCTGAATCCCGATTTTTTTATCTCGTTTCTGTTGATCACGCAGTTGCATAGGAGGCGTTATGGCTCATAAGAAGGGAACGGGCAGCACTCGCAACGGTCGAGATTCCAATGCCAAGCGGCTGGGGGTGAAGCGCTATGGGGGCGAGCTGGTGCATCCCGGCCACATTCTGGTCAGGCAGCGGGGCACCAAGTTTCACCCAGGGGTGAACGTGCGCATCGGCGGCGACGACACCTTGTATTCTGTGGTCACCGGCATTGTGACTTTTGAGCGCTATGGCAAGTGGCGGCAAAAGGTGAGTGTCTACCCAGCTGAGGTGGCTGCCCAGTAGGGAAAGGCCCAGCTTTGAAACTGCCTGGGAGAGTTTCTTCCGCAAGAGAAGATTCTCGCTTCTGTCGACCAAGCTGCTTGCCGGGCTGAAAACTGTCTGCTCCAGAGCAGACAGGGTTTTGCTGTTGCTGATTCCTGAACTTTTTTCGTTCTTGAGGATTGGGGCCAGCCGGAAGAGAAGAGGAGCTAGGGATCCCTGCCCCTTCGAGGGCGAAAATGGCAAAAGCGTGGAAGGCAGAAAGCTGATGCGGGTGTATTTGTTTCGCTGGGCAGGGTTGCTTCACCTCATTGCCGGGGTGATGTACCTCTACTGGCGACTGACAGCCGGGCTGATGGATTTGGGATCCCTTTTGTTTTGGGGGGCAGAGCTGTATGTTTGGCTGGCGGCGGTGGGCTTTACCCTCAGCCGCTATCCCCAAGTGCCGAGAGAGACGATCCCATCCCCAGAGGTCCTGCGGCGGTCGTTTTTCCAGTTACCGCGAGTGGATGTACTGGTGCTGCGCCAGTGGGATTCTCTGGAGGCAACCCGGCAAACAGTGCTTTCGGCTCTGCACCTCGACTACCCTTGGGAGCGGTTGTTTGTCCACATTGTGGATCGGGTAGAGGATGAGGAGATGGCCAAGGCGGCCCGGGCCATTCCCTGCGAATACTGGGCCTGCCCTAGCCCCACAGCCGACCCCCTGGCTTACGCGATGGGATCCCCTCATATCCAAGGGGAGTATCTGCTCCTGGTGCAGCCGGGCCATTTTCTCGAGCGGGACTTCCTGTGGCAGACCTTGCCCCACTTTTACGACTCGCCGGAGCGGGCTCCCATTGTCAACCGAACTGGCTTTGTGCAGGCAATGCTGCGCACCCTAGGCCAGCCCAGAGCCGTTCACCCACTGCAGCAGCTCTTGGCGGTGGGATCCCAGGGCTACCAGGCGGCACCCCTGTTGGGTTCTGGCTGTCTCATCCGGCGCAAGGCTTTGGAAGGGATCCCGCGGATCGACATTCGTCGCCCTGTGCAGTTGGGGTGTCAGATGCACTGCCGCGGCTGGCAGTCTCAATTGGTTCGCCAAACCCAGGTTACGGGTGTTTTGTTGCCCTTGCGCAACCGCCGCGTTGCTTTGCTGGCTTTGTTTTCGGCCTTGAGGGAAAATCCCTTCTGGGGCAAGCCGACCACGCAGCAGCAGCGCTTTCAATACCTGTGGCTGGCCCTCTGGGCTGCCGGTGGGATGGCGGAGCTGGTCTACTTGGCGGTGCCGATGGTCTTTCTCTGCACGGGGTGGATGCCGGTGCCGGCCTTTGACCGGGTCTTCTTCGCGTGGTTTTTGCCTTATGCTCTCCTGGGGCGCATCAGTTGGCTCTTGGCCTTTCCCCCCCATCTGTGGGGGGCAGCTTGGCAGTCGGAACGGCAGACGGGCAGCCAGTTTTTTCAGTCCATCCAGGCGCTGGTGCAAAGTCTGCAGGGAGTGCCCCCCTATCCCGAGCAGCCTTCCCAGCTCTCCTTAGGACCTCAGGCTCTGGCTATTGTGCTGACTTTTCTGGCTATGGGGGTGGGATCCCTGCGTTCTGCCGGCAGTTGGGATCCCTCTTGGCCTGAGCTGCTGTTTGGCTTGGTCTGGGCCTTCTACAACCTGATGATCCTGACGGTGCGCCCCGACGATCACGATTTTGCCGGCTTTGCTTTTCCCAGCAGCAGCGCCGCTGCGGCGACAGAAGAGAGCGCCGACCCATAGGCTGCCAAGCCAAGACAAGTTCATCGCAAAACCAAATCCCCACATCCATTCAGCTGCTGCATGGATGAAATGGCAGGCTGCCGCGGCAGATGGTGGGCAAACGCTATGCTGTGAGAAGTGTAGGATAAGTGGATCGGCACAGGTTGTCTCCAACTCTCCGGGGAGGTGTACCGGTGGAGAGGGGGGATCCCTGGCCAAGTCGCCCCTCCTGTTTGCAGGATTGAACGCGGTCTTCTAGGTTCAGAACGACACACCTGTGGAGTCAGAGAGACCCCCCCTTCGACTGCTCCCCCTGGGTACGGATCCCTGGCAGCAGGGCTGTGCCTATTGGCTGGAGATGGGATCCCACCGTTTGCTTCTCGATTGCGGGTTGCCCGCTCCTGCCCTCTTTAAGGCTCTGCCAGGGATCCCGGATGCGGTAATCTGCAGCCATGCTCACTTTGACCATGTGCAAGGGCTACCTGCTTTTCATCGTCGTTACCCTCAGGTACCTCTCTACGCCACGCCGGTGACTGCTCATTTGGCCGCTGGTCTGTGGGAGTGTGGCGTTTGGCCAGGCTACGACCGGGACATTCGCTTTCCCCCCTTTCGGGCGCTGCCTTTGGGCCGGGCGCGAGAGATTTTGCCCCATCTGATGCTCACTTTCTTTGCGGCTGGGCATCTGCCGGGAGCGGCGGCAACCCTGCTGCAAAATACCCAAACCACTCCGGCCCAAGCCTGCGTGTACACGGGCGACTGTTCCCTGGCCTCAACTCGCTTTGCCCCCGGCTTGGATCTCATTGCTTTGCGCCACTGGCAGCCGGACGTGTTGCTCATCGAGGCTTCGCTGGGATCCACCCGCCATCCACCCCGTCGTCACCTGGAAAATCGCCTGGTGGAGCGGTTGCTCAGCGCCTTGGAAGCGGGGCAAACGGTGCTGTTTCCCCTGCCAGTGTTGGGGTTGGGGCAGGAGCTGATCTTTCTCCTCAAAGCCCACCACCGCTTTACCCAAGCCCCCCAAGAGCTCAAGATATGGGTGGCGCCGGGGCTGGCGGCAGGCTGCAATCTCTACGAGCGCTTGCTCACCTACCTGCCGGAGCCGGTGCGCAATTTCGCCACCTACCAGCCCTTGTTCTGGGAAGACCGCCTGCAGCCGCGGGTTCAGCCCCTTACCGAAGCGGATCCTCTGCCCCAAGGCTTGCTGCTGTGCGACGCCGATGCCGGGCCTGAGGCTTGGGATCCCATCTGGTCGAGATTGCTGGCCCAACCGCAGCGCTCCTGTCTGCTGGTGCGGCTGCCAGAGGTGGAACTGGCTACCCCGTTTGAGCGTTGGCCGGCGCCGCTGCGCTCCCGCATTGCCGTTGAATGGATAACCTGGCACAGCCACAACGATGTCGGGCATCTCACCCAGATCATCCACACCTTTCGCCCCCAGCATTTGGTCTTGGTTCACGCCGACCCCAAGCAGGCTCAGGATCTGGCGGATCTGCCGGAGCTGTGCAATCGCTACCATGTCCACTGCCCCCAGCCCGGACATTGGCTGGAGCTACCCGACGGCCGCCTGCAAACCCCGGTCAAGCTCCCGGATTCTCCTGCCGAGGTCACGGATCCCGCTGTGCGCTATGAGGGGGAGGTGGAAGAAGTTTGGCAGGAGCAGGGCTCGCCGCGGGCTTTGGCGGGGGTACAGGTGCGTCTGCCGCCCCAGATCACCCAGGATCCCCGTTGGCCGGCCTGGGCCGATACCGGCCTGGTGGAAGCCCGCTGGCAGGGATCCGAACTGGTGCTGCGCGGCCTTTCTCCACGGGAGCTGATCCGCCCGGCAGAGGCTGCCCCTTCTCCAGCAGGGATCGTGCCGCGTCCAAAACAGCCTTCTGTATCCAGTCATCACGGTGGCAAAAAGTGCCAAAATTGTCGCTTTGCCCGCCAGATCTTGACTTCCCAAGCCCAAGCCTTTCGCTGCGATCAGGAACGCTCTCCCCTCTACCGCCTCAGGGTGGATCCCCAGGGGAGCTGCCCCTACCATCAGCCGCAGGAGATCCGCTCTTCCGGTTAGCCGTCAAGCCAGGGAAGCCCAAAGGCTAGAATGGGGCAAGTCGCGGTGCCAACCATGCTTGAGCAAGATTCCTGGGCAAATCATCGCCGTGGGCCGGTCGGATCCCTGGAGCGCCCAGCCGAGGCCTTGGCTGCGGCCAGCCCGCCCGTAGTGCAGATGGTTGGGGTGAACAAAGTCTATCCACTGCCGGAGGGCAGTTTTCAGGCCCTCTACGATATCGACTTGGCGATCCAGCCGGGAGAGTATTGCGCCATTATGGGGCCCTCTGGATCCGGCAAATCCACCCTGATGAACCTCATCGGCTGCTTGGATCGGCCCAGCTCAGGGCGCTACTGGCTGGATGGGGTGGAAGTTTCCACCCTGACCGATCGCGATTTGGCCCACATTCGCAACCAAAAAATCGGCTTTGTCTTCCAGCAGTTCCATCTCCTGCCCGTCCTGACAGCGCTGGAGAACGTCATGCTGCCCTTGGCCTATGCTGGGATCCCGGAGCCGGAGCAACGCCGGCGGGCCAAGCAAGCCCTAGAACAAGTGGGCTTGGGGAGCAAACTGCAGCAGCGTCCGGCCCAACTCTCCGGCGGCCAGCAGCAGCGGGTGGCGATTGCTCGTGCCATTGTCAACCGACCCCAACTGTTGCTGGCTGATGAGCCGACTGGGGCTCTGGATAGCCATACCGGCCAGGAAGTGCTGAACCTTTTTGCGGAGCTCCACCGGCAGGGCATCACCCTGGTCGTGGTCACCCATGACCTTGAAGTAGCCCAGGCCGCCCAGCGCATTATCCGGGTTGGGGATGGCCGTTTGCTGGATTGAGGAAGACAGGGATCCGCCTGGGGGCAGTTGGGTTCAGGAGAGTTCCCAGTTGCGGTGAACTGGCGTGCCGGATGGATCCCCAGCTTCCCTCTCCCTTTGGGTGAAGGTCAAAGGGAATGTCTTAAACGACCCTATCTAGGACGGCCCGGCTTAGGCTACTCTAAACGCAACTGAGGGCTTGGGAAAAGGATCCATCGATGAAACTGATCGAAGATATCATCCGATTTTTGGAAACCCGCCTGGAGGAATTTCTCAGGGCCCACCCCGAGATCGAGCTGCAAGCCCTCGATGAGCAGTTGCGCCAGCAGGAATCGGATACCCTGCAGCTGTTGCAGGAAAGCCGCGTCCAAGAGGAGGCTCTCCAAAAAAGCATTCTCAACTTAGCCGAGGAGATTAAAACCTGGCACTTTCGCATTGAGAAGGCGCAGCGGGCCAATCGTCCCGATCTGGCCGAAGGAGCGCGACGCCGGGAGGCTGAGCTGTTGGAGAGGGGCAGCCAGCTATGGGGTCAAATGAAAGCCCAAAAGGAGAAAATCCAACAAATGGAAGCCCTGCTGCCGCAGATTCGCCAGCGCCGCCAAGAAGTGAAGGCTAAGCTGCAGGAGGTAAGAGCCGCGCAAGCCAAAGGCATCGACAACCCGGACCGGAATTTCAGCCCTTGGGGAAAACCTTTCGAGGCTTGGGATGAATTGGAAGAGCAATTTCGTCAGCTAGAGGTGGAAAACGAATTGAATGACACGAAGAGGAAGGTGCGGGAACAGCAGCGGCGGTAACAGCCTGACCCAAAATCTTGTTAGTTTGCTAATGTTGAATCCAGTCGCAACAGCCAAAATCGAGCTGGGCGGAACTTGTGATTTAAGCCCTTGGTCTCAAGAGCCATAGCCACATCATTTCCAGAACTTTCTCTGGCACCGACCGGGAAGAAAAGTCTCTCCTCTCCCCCAAGAGTGATACGCTATTGGGCATGAATGAGTTGTATCTGAATCACCCCACATTTGGTCTGCTCTACAGCCTGTGTCAGGTCGACGAAAATCAGGCTCTCTTCACCACTCTCTACGCCCAAAGGCTCTTTTTTCGGGTTTACTTCAGGCCGCCGGATAACAGCGGGGATCCTGCTGCCATGGAGGAGTTGGTCTTCGATCCGATTAGCCGTAATGAGGCTCGCCAGCTCATCGAAGAGCAAATGCGCCTGCTGCGCCGTGCTGCCCGCCAAGATGAGCTAGAACAATTGCAGTTGATCTACAAGCAAACCTTTTCCTGAAAGAGGTTTTTTCGAAGGTCTGGCACGGCTGAGGGTGAGGGTTTCGTCCCCCAATAGCCACCTAAAACTGAGACAGAAAGCGCAGGTCGCTGGTATAAAACAGGCGGATATCCTGAATGCCGTGGAGGAGCATGGCCATCCGCTCAATGCCGATCCCTGCCGCAAATCCGGTGTAGCGCTCCGGGTCGTAGCCCACCGCTTGAAATACATTGGGATCCACCATGCCGCAGCCGAAGATTTCCAGCCATTTCGAGCCAAAGCGCACGTCCATCTCAGCAGAAGGCTCGGTAAAGGGAAAATAGCTGGGCCGAAAGCGGGTTTCTCGCTTGCCCAATAGGCGGGTGATGAAAGTGTTGAGGGTGCCCTTCAGGTCGGAAAAGGTGAGGTTCTCGCCCACCGCCAAAATTTCCATCTGGTGAAACACAGCGGAGTGGGTGGCATCCACGGTATCGCGGCGCATCACCCGACCGGCATGCACAATGCGCAGCGGCGGCTGGTGTTGCTCCATGTAGCGCACCTGCACCGAGGAGGTTTGGGTACGCATCAGGTAGCCATTGGCCAGGTAGAGGGTATCCTGCATATCCCGCGCCGGATGGTCGGCAGGGGTGTTGAGGGCCTCGAAGTTGTAGTACTCCGTCTCGAGCTCAGGCCCATGCACCACGGTGTAGCCCATTCCCACAAAGATATCGAGCATGCGGTCGATGGTGGCCTGCAGCGGATGGATCCGCCCCAGAGGCCGACGGGGCCCGGGCATAGTGACATCCAGGCGCTCTGCTTCTAGGCGGGCCAGCAGTTGAGCTTCACCAAGGGCCTGTTTGCGCTGCTCCAGACTGGATTGGAGGGCCTCTTTAAAGGTGTTGGCCAAAGCGCCAATGGCAGGCCGTTCTTCTGGGGGCAGCTTCCCCATTCCCCCCAAGATTTTGGAGAGCTTACCTTTCTTGCCCAGGTAGTCGATGCGGATCTGTTCCAGAGCCTCCAGACCGTCAGCTTGTTCCACTTGGGCGAGGGCCTCGCTTTGCAGGGTGAGAAGCTGTTGGCGAAGCGTGTCTTTTTCGTCTTGCATGGGGCCGATTCCAAGGGCAGAAGGGATCCCTGGGGTTGTGAGGAGTCCCTACAAAGGTATCACAGGAGGGAGCATGACTCTAGTCAATAATAAGCTCAACTATACTGAAAATAATGTATAATATGTTCAGTACGGATTACTACC
>NZ_JANSIN010000048.1:0-19191 GCF_047462115.1 Synechococcus sp. R50.1
CGTCTTGTGCGTTGGTGTCGGTGCGGGGGTGGGTGGGGGGGTGGGGGTTGGGGTGGGTCTGGGCGTCGGCGTTGGCGTCGGGGTAGGGGCAGGAGTGACTGTAATAGTGATGGTTGCTTGGTTAGAAATTAACCCTTTCTCGTCCTCTACTGTGTACTTGATTGGAGTTGTATTACCTGTGAAACCTGGATCCGGAGTAAAAGTGACTTCCCCAGTGGATTTGTTAACGGTATATGTGCCTTCCCCAGGAACTGTCAGGGTGTCTTGCTGTCCAGGAGTGGACGGGTCTAGGTCGATAGTAGCGGGATCCAAGTCAAAAGCGTAGGCTGTGTCATTGGACAGCACATTGATGGTGACCGATGTATTGGCTGGGGTGGTGGCAGTGTCATCCTTAGCAACGGGGTTGTAAGCAACAATGCCCCCTCCTGCCGTCATGTCCCAACCGCCAGGGGTGCTACCTGTGTTCGTCGGAAACTTTGAATATTGATTGATAGGTACCGTTACATCATTCCCGATTACCGAGTATCCATAGAATGTTTGATTAGGAGATATCCCTAGATCCTGATAACTTACAAAAACTCCTGCCAACTTTTGGTTGGTTGGAGAAGCCACTATGTTTTTATCCAGGTCTTTATTTCCACATTGGTCAGAGTGAACGTTCGTCTTAGCTATCAATGTCCCTCCTACCCAGATACCAGCACCAACTCCAACAACAGGGTTATAGGCATATTGTTCAGGATCGGAATCATCAAGTTTTGTAATAGCAGCAATCTTAAAAGGATCGTTTCCGCCTCTGTCTAGGAGTAAGAAGCCAATCTTATCAAGACCCATGCTCGGAGCGGTTATGCCATTTGGGGTAATGAAATCAACTCTTTCTATGTTGTTAAAAGCCTTGGTACCACCATCAGGAAAGTTTACAAAAATGTTATCTGCACCTGCTTTGATAAATTTATTCACAGGATCAATTAAAAGAGCATCCTCCATGGCTGCAATTCCCAAGCCACTGGGAATGTATGAGCTCTCAACCCAGACTACGTTGCAGGTGCCCTTCGCATTTTTGTTATCAACCCGCCTCAGAACAACTTGCTCGGTTGCACCAATGAGAGACAGCTTTTGACCACTGACATCAATATCTATAAGCTTGAAGCTGGCATCTAAGGTGGGCTTGGCTCCTACCTGCAGTGTGTGCGGATAGCTGTGATCAATTACTCCTTCGACCACAATCGTGGGAGCGGTAACGCTGCCAGCCGCGGCTTCTAAAATCCAATCTGCTCCGGCTTTGGCATAGCCTGTGAGGTTGGTAGAAGCAGCAATATCAGCTCCTGTCAGGCGGGCTATTTGCTCTATGAAAAGTCTGCCCTCCAGCCCTGCCGCCACCTCGCAGCCATAGATTAAAATGTCCGCATCGTCCGCAAGGCTAGATTTCCACTTTGCCAGTAGGTCCGCGTACTCGGGCAAGTTTTCTCGGTTAAGAACTCTTCTGCCCAAGGAGAGTGAGCCTGCCTGCCCGTGAGACAGGATGTGCAGGGTTTTGATGCCTTTTCGTCCTCGCAGTGTCTCTGTGATCTGCTCAATCCCATCTTTATTGGGATCCAGAAAAACAACTTCCGCTCCAGGACGAATGCCTGCCAGCAAGATCGCCAAGTCCGGCAAGGCTTGATCGATAAAGACCAGCTCATCCTGCTTGGGGTGTTGTAGAGACGTTTCCCTAGACGCAGAGAAGCTAGCTTGCTCTACCCCCAAGAGAACCATTAGCAGGGCTGTGGAAACGGTGCCCAAGCTGCGACTAAAAAAGCAAAGCAATCTTTCCAGTTGACCAGGACGAAATGAAGACGGTTTTGAGGTCAGCATTCAACACTCCTCGGCTCTCTCAGCGCGTTCTCTTGAAACACAAAATCAGCTCACATCAAACTTGACTAAAACGAGTCAACCATCAGTTATCTACCCTCACCGAAACCGTGTTGCTAAAGAGCAACGAGCCCGATGCTGAACGAACAACAGCTCTGTTGGTGATGATGGTGGGAAGAGCGGGAGTTTCAGGAGCAGGCACCCCTGTGGGCGGAGCAGTTGGAAGCTCTATCGGTGGGGTGGGTCGAGGTGTCGGAAAGTCCGTCGGTGCAGGAGGTAGGGGTATGGGAATGCGGAGGCGGCAGGGCTGATCCGATTGATTACCTTCTGGGGCATAGCAAACGCGAATGAGATCCTCCACAAAGCGGAGCTGATTAAGACTAAGTTGATCCGCTTGTCGAATGATGTCAGTGATGATCTCCTCCAAGTTTCGCGCTGTTCTGGAAAGAGGTACGCTGACAAACAGAATATTCTCCAGATCCCTAACTTCGGGGGGAGCTAAGTTGGAGAAAGGTACTCTATCCCGCTCCCGCAGCAAGATGCGATAAAGGGCTTCACTCCAAGGGGAAACATCCACGGCTGCGCTGAAAATAAATCCCCGCAGGGGTGTAGGCTGGCCGGACTGACGCCCTTGGCCCAGGAGATTGGACTGAACCGATACCAATTTCCCCGGCGGCTGAGTAATCGATCCGGAAAAGGGGATGGTGAACCGCAAGTTGCCCTCCAAGGCAGTGGTTGACAAGGCAGGCAACAAAATGTCCCCTCTTGAGCTTAGGTTGAACAACTCAACCTTATTGCCTCTTGAAAAGAGCGGCCCTCCCGAACAAAGGGCGGCTGTTGAGCCTGAAGGGCAAAGCTGAGCAAAGGGATCAACCACCAATCCCAAAATGGCAGAGGTAGAGCCAGAGCCGGGATCCCTTGGCGGCGACCCCACGGTCGAGGGGCTGCTGGAGGTACCACCACCGCAACCTTTCAGGAAAACCGTTAGGGAACCTGTAAGCACTGCCGCCAGGACAAGCGCAGCCGGTTGCCAAAATCTTCTGGGTATACCGAGTCGTCGAAACATTTGCTTATCGCCTCGCTCTCGATTAGGGATGTTGTCAGCCTGCGGAATGACTCTAGCGGGATCCCACCGTGAGAACAGCGTCGCTGAATGGCGCCACAAAACGGCTGCCTTCTCTCTCAACTCTCAGCTCGCCACTGAGAAGATAAGAACCAGCAGATAGCGGAACATTGCTTTGCACCCTCACCTGCAGGCGGTGCTCCCCAATAGCAGCAGGGAATAAGTTGGCAAAGGGAGCTTCCAGCCCTTCAGAAAACCGTGCCAGCACAAAAGTCCCCTCAGTAGCTGCAGCCAGGCGCTGTAACTCCAGAAGATTCAAATCGACCCCCAACCCAACCACATACACGGTGAGTTTTTGTCCTCGCTCTCTGGCCAAAGTTGTCAGCTCCTGAGTAGCTTGGTTGATGGAGCGGGTGCTTTCGTTGTCAATCCCATCGGTGAATACCACCAAGCGGCGGTTGAAACGCTCGGTGGGCCGAAAGTCGCTCAAGAAACGCCCGGCTTCTACCGTGGCATCGTAAAGGGCGGTGTTCCCTCCGGGAACAGCACGCAAAACCCCTCGTCTCAGCAGCTCTTTGTCGCTGGTGAAGTCTTGCAACAGCTGAGCCGTGCGCAGAGGCTGCCCCAGGGCTGTAACGCCAAAGCCTGCTCCCCGGTTGTCAAAGCGCAGAATGGCGCCCAGATCCAGGGGTGCAGGGCGAAATTGATCCAGGAGCTGAAAAACAGCCAGGAAGCGCCGAGATTGGGGATCCAAAACCAGCAAGCTGCCTGAGCCATCCATCAGCACTGCCATGAGCAAAGGCCGCTGAGCCAGATCCGGCGGGGGGTTCTCGATCCGGGTGGGTGTCAGGGTCAAGGCTACCGGCTGTGGGATCCCTAGCAAGTCGGTTACCCGGTTCACCTGCAGGCTGACCTGACTGGCAGAGAGCTGGGTTACCGGTTGGGGCGGATCCCCGCCTTGCAGGAGGGCGATGTTGAACTCCATTTCCCCTTGTGTGTCAGAAAAGGAGCGGGTCAGAGCCCCATTGAATGTCAGGCGAGCTTGGGATCCCACAGCAGACGGATCAATGCCTGTACCGCCGGAAGAACCGCCGGAAGAGCCACAGCCGACAAGGCAGCTTCCCACGAGCACCAGAAGAAGCAGCCAACCAGCTTTTTGGCTTTTTACTTGACCGGGCTGTATTTTTACGGTCATTGCAGCTGCCAGTGCGAGCATAGTGGGGTGGCGTGAAAGTACGGAGTTACAATACCACACAGTAATTCCGAAAGCTACTGTAGCGCTTGGTGTAGGCGTAAAGATTTTTACTCCAGTTAGAGGATCTCGAGTTCATCTTTTTTTCACAATGCGAGCACAGCGGGTCTCAGCTTTGAGCCTAGTAGGGCGGCTAAAGCCTGTCTGCTCCGAGAATTGCTTCGAGATAAAGACCCCTTTGTTTTGCCACTTGTGGCAAGCGTTCTCGCTGACCAATTGTCAAATAAGCCGGCGCTCTCCTCCGTGGCCTATAGTTCATAGCAGCTCATCAGTGCAGGTGTAAGCTCTAAAAGGATCCCCTGGGTGAGGAGGAGAACTGAACATGGCGGCAAAGCAACTCAAGTTCTATTGGAGCCCCCAACACCAGCTCTTTAGCTGCGATGGCGCCAAGTTGGAGGGGCACGGCTACATCCAAACCAACCCCTCCCATGACCTGGTTCACCTGCTCATTGCCGCCAACGGCAACATGCCCTGGCAGCCGGTGGAAAGCCGCGAGCAAACCTGCTTTGCCGAGTACAACGCGGTAATGCTGGAGCACCTGTTGGTCAACTGCTTCAACGCAGCGGTGCTGGGATCCCTGCCTGCCCAGCAGATCATCCCAGAGGCGCGGAAGTTCTTGCGGTGGTTTGTTTCAGAACATTACGCCCCTTTTCCGGTGTCTGAAGAAGAGGCTTTTCGTCGCTTTGCTGCGCACCTGGATATTGAGCGCATTGTGCGTTTGTTCCCCTATTTTTACAGTCTGCGGGCTTGGGAATGCTTCAGCCTCGATTACCGCGCCGAGACCTACGACCTGGAGTTCACCTCCGAGGATGATCCCGTTCGAGAGGCCCCGGAATGGGCGGCGGATCCCAACATTTTGGAGACTCAGGAGCTGGTGCGGCAAAAGCTCTCTGAGGCAGTAGCCGAGGCGGGCTCGATCCGGCCCAAACCGGAGCCCGTTTTCCCGCCAACTTCGTCAGCTAGAAATCGCAGGAGCCCCGCACTGTACCCGTAGGGTCAGTGCCGGGAGGAATGCGGAAGTCACAATAGAACCATGACCCAAGTCCTGACCGTCTCCTGCAAGCTCAAGGTGTCCCAGTCGCAAGCCGCCAAATTGGACGCGACTTTGGAGGCTTTTGGCCAAGCCTTGAATTGGGTCAACCAGAACACGCCGGAGAAAGTCGCCAACGCCGTTAAGCTCCAGTCTCTGTGCTACCGCGAAATCCGTGCCCGGTTCGGCTTATCCAGTAACTTGGCAAGGACTACGTCCCGCTTACGCGACCAGCAGGTCTGCAGGCGGCTGGCCGGCGCCCGTAAAGTTGCCCAACAGAAAAACCGCCCCGTCAAAGCGTTCAAGAGAGGCTTTGCGACCTACGATGCCCGTATCTTTTCGTTCCGCGAGAAAGACTGGACGGTGTCGCTGACCACGGTTGGGGGTCGAGAGCGCTTTGAGCTGGCGATTGGCCGCTACCAGAGAGAACGGCTGGCGGGCTCCAATCCCAAATCGGCCACTCTGGTCAAGCGTAAAGACGGCTCCTACTCTATTCAGATCTGTGTGGAAACGGAGCCATCCCCACCGCAACGCACGGGTAGAGTGCTGGGGGTGGACTTGGGAAGGACAGATATTGCCCATACGTCAGAAGGGGATAACTGGAATGGGCAGCAGTTGAACCGAATCCGAGACCACTACTCCAAGCTGAGGGCGGCACTCCAACGCAAAGCCAGTAAGGGCACACGCAGTTCGCGGCGCAGATGCCGTCAACTGCTGCAACGGCTGTCTGGCAAGGAGAGACGCTTTCAAACGTGGGTCAATCATCGCATCTCCAAAGCTATTGTCTCCAGGGCAAAAGCTACCAACAGCGCTATCGCCCTGGAAGACCTGACAGGGATCCGGAAAAGAGTCAATCAACAGCCGCGCAGCAAAGCCGAACGGCGCAGGGCCAACAGTTGGGCGTTCTACCAACTACGTCAATTTCTGGAATACAAGGCGAGGGCTGCAGGGGTTTCTCTGATTCTTGTGCCGCCTGCTTACACGTCGCAGACCTGTCACAAGTGTTTACACATCCATCCCGATCCTGCGCAATCCTATCGCAGTGGCAAGTCGTTCAAGTGTGGGCACTGTGGATGGGAAGGGGATGCGGATTTGAATGGTGCGAATGTGATTGCGCTTTTGGGGGCTGTCGTAAACCAGCCTAGAGGTTCGGGCCTGTTTTGTTCTCTAGTAGAGCAGGGCAGGCTCAGGGCTACTGAAAGCCCGCTCCGTACCGCTTTAGCGGTCGGAGTCGGGTAGTTTACCTTCTCCTCTGTCCGATCCCCCAGCCAAGACCAGGCAGAAAAAAACCGGACTCGGCTTCAAGCCTGCCCGTTGATGGATCCCCTCACCCCTTTCCCACAGGGAGAGGGGAAGACTAATCTGCGCCTTTCACTAGCCGACGAAAGGCCTTTTTGCCCACCTGCAAAATCCGCCCGGCCAGCTCCGAGGCATGGGCAAACTCCAGGTCGGGATCCTCCACCTTTTGCCCATCCAGCCGCACGGCGCCCCCTTGAATCTGCCGACGGGCCTCGGCGGCACTCTTGCACAGGCCACACTCACGCAGGATGTAGCTGAGTTTAACAGGGTAAGACAACCCATCGATGGCAAAGGTGGGGATGGATCCCGTTTCGGCAAGAATACCGTCTAGCACCAAAGCTTGAGCGGTGCGCTGGGCCTCTTCTGCCGCTGCAGGGGAGTGAAACTGGGCCACTAGGGTCTTGGCTAGGAGGATCTGCCGCTGGCGGGGATCCTGCGGCAGCTCGGCAAGGGGCACTGAGGTGAGCAACTCAAAGTAGCGCTCCACCAGGTGATCCGGCACCTTCTCCAGCTTGGAGTACATGGTGAGGGGATCCTCAGTCAGCCCCACGTAGTTGTTTTTGGACTTGGACATTTTCTGGTACCCGTCCAACCCCTCCAAAAGCGGCACCGTCACGCAGAACTGCGGCGCTTGGCCCTTCCAAATTTGCAGATCCCGACCGGTGAGCAGGTTAAAGCGCTGGTCGGTTCCCCCCAGTTCTACGTCGGCTGCCAGAGCCACCGAGTCGTAGCCCTGCAGGAGGGGATAGAGAAATTCGTGCAGATAAATTGGCGTTCCAGCTCGGTAGCGCTGGGCAAAGTCTTCTTTGGCCAGCATCTGCCCCACCGTCATCTGGGCCTGGAGTTCGATCAGCTCGCTGAGAGTCAGGTGGGCCAGCCACTCGCTGTTGCGGCGCACCTCCAGCCGGCCAGGGGTCTCAAAATCCAAGATCTTGCCGGCCTGCTCCAAGTAGGTGCGGGCGTTTTCCTCCACTTCTGCTGGGGTGAGGCGGGGACGGGCCTGCGATTGGCCGGTGGGATCCCCGACCAGCGCCGTGAAGTCCCCGATGAGCAAAATGGCCACATGGCCCGCATCCTGAAACTGGCGCAACTTGCGCAACACCACTGAATGGCCCAGGTGTAGATCCGGTCGGGTGGGATCGATGCCCAGCTTCACCCGCAGGGGACGATCCGCTTGCGCCAAGCGCTCCGCCAGGGCAGCAGCTCCTCCTGGAAAGATCTCGGCCACCCCCCGCTCAACAATTTGGGCTATCAACGGATCCCGGTACGTTGGCGAAACTGAGGCTGACGATAAACTCAAATCCTGCTCCTCCGGCTGAACCCATGAGCCATTTTAAGCCCACGCAAAAGATGCTCGATTCTCAACTCAAGATCTTCTCCCCCTAGCCCGGTTGGAGTTGTCGATGGGCAGGGTTGGCCATCCTGCTGCCCCAATAGACGCCGCCCTATAATGGGTCTGGCTTGTTGTTGCTTTGCAACACGGACGTGACAGGGTTTTTGACGTGACCTACGGTCGCAGACCATTGGCCCGCCGGGCGAGAAAGCCGGGGTTGGAGCGTGTCTCCAATTCCCCTTTTTCCGGATCGGGGTTTGACGAGCATGCCGACTATACCCCACCCACCCGCCCCTCCCGGATTGCCCAGGTTGCCGGTGTGGTGGGCAATCTGTTGCTGGGATCCCTGCTCTTGGGATCCACGGCAACGGCTGCCGGATTGGTGGGGCTGGCCATTAGCTTCCGCAACTTGCCGGACGTGCATCAATTGCGGGATTACGTGCCCATTGCCACCACCCACATTGTCGATATTCGGGGCGAGCCCATTGCCAGCCTACACGGGGAGGCCAACCGGGAAGTGATCTCCCTTGAACAGGTCTCGCCGGAGATGAAAAAGGCCTTGCTGGCCATTGAAGACAGCCACTTCTACACCCATCCAGGCATTAATCCGGTCAGCTTGGGCCGGGCGATCCTAGGCAGTGTGGAGGGGGGTATAGGCTCGGCGGGGGGGGGATCCACCCTGACAATGCAGTTGGTCAAGAACCTGTTTTTGAGGCCGGAGCGTACCCTCAGCCGTAAAGTCGCCGAGATCGTGTTGGCGGTGCGCCTAGAACAGGTCTTCAGCAAAGACGAGATCCTGGAGATGTACCTCAACCAGGTGTACTGGGGGCACAATCTCTACGGCATCCAGGCGGCGGCCCGCAGCTACTTCAACAAGGATGCGTCTGAACTGAACTTGGCTGAAGCGGCGATGTTGGCTGGGATCCTGCCGGCCCCGGAAACCCTTAGCCCCTTTCGCAACCTGGAGGGAGCCAAACGGCGGCAACACCTGGTGCTGGATCGTCTGGTGGAGCTGAAGTGGATTACCCCCGAGGAAGCCCAGGCGGCGCGGGAGCAAAAGCTGACCTTAGGCCGCATTACCTCCTTTCAAAGTAACGCCCCAGCAGTTACCGACGCCATTGAGGCGGAGCTGCGGCGCCGCTATGGGGAACAAGCTCTAATGCAAGGAGGTCTGCGGGTTCAGTCCACCATCGATCTGCGTCTGCAGCGCCTTGCCCAGCGCATTGTCAATGAAGATGGCCCCCGCATTGGGGCAGCTCGTCGTGCCGATCAAATGGCTTTGGCGGCAGTGGATCCCCGTACCGGCTATGTGAAAGCCATTGTGGGCGGGATCAACGCTCAGCGGGGCCAATTTAACCGCGCCACCCAGGCGTTTCGCCAAACGGGATCCACCTTTAAGCCCTATGTGTACTACGCGGCTCTGGCCAGCGGGCGCTATTCACCCGGCAGCATTTTGGAAGATACCCCCGTCACCTATCCCGGCTCGCCGCCCTACAGCCCGAAAAACTACGACAACACCTTTTATGGCCCCCTCACCTTTGCTCGGGCTTTGGAGCTCTCCCGCAACGTGCCCACGGTCAAGTTGGCCGATGATGTTGGGATCCGCAACGTCATTGCAGCGGCTCAGGCCACGGGTATTACTGCCGAGATGTTTCCCAACTTGGCTACAGCTCTGGGCTCGGCCAGCGTCAGCCCCCTGGAGATGGCGGCCAGCTATGCGGTCTTTGCCAATGGCGGATATCGGGTGGAGCCGACCCTCTTGGCCCAGGTGGTGGATCGCAACGGCCAAATCCTCTTCGAGGCCAGGCCTCAGCCGCAGCGGGTTTTGGATCCCTGGGCGGTGGCTACGCTCAACCAAATCCTCAAAGGGGTAGTGACCCAAGGCACCGGGAGGGCGGCTCGTCTGGACGATGGGCGACCCGTGGCCGGCAAAACCGGCACCACCTCCGATTTCCGCGATGCTTGGTTCATCGGCTACGTGCCGCAACTGTCCACCGCCATTTGGATCGGCAACGACAACAACTCTCCCATGCTGCCGGGTACGGCAGGAGGCGCTTTTGTGGCCCCCACTTGGAAGCGCTTTATGACCGAGGCTCTCCAAGGGATCCCACCCCAGGACTTTCCCAGCCCGCATCAGTTCCGTCGTCCCTAGGGGGGATCCATGACCTACAGCGAAGAGCGGCTGGCGCGTATCGAGCGCACGGTGGAGGCCAATGCCCAGGCCATCGCCCAACTGACCCGACAGAACCAAGAGGTGCTGCAAACCATTGCCGGCACCGAGGAGCGCATTGCCAGGGCCGAGGAACGCATTGCCAAAGCCGAGGAGCGCATTGCCAGAGCCGAGGAGCGCCTCGAGGCCGAGGTCAAACGGTGGGACGAGCGGTTTTTCCAGCTCAGCCGCGATACCCTCAACTTCACCCGCAATGTGGTTACCATTGCCGCCATCACGGCGGTTTTGATCCCCCTGCTCAGGGATGTCGCTCCCCTGCTGATTGAGCTGCTGCGGGAGGGATCCCGTTAGCGCTTTCCAGCCGGGACGATCTCGCTTTTCCGACCGCTGGCCAACGAGTGGTTGTCGGCCATTGGGCTGAGACAGCCGCGGTTCCACCTCTCTGGGGTCGAGCCCTGTCCCAGCGGGAATCGAAATGTCCAAGGGATCCCAAAGCGTAGTGATTCTGAGTTACACTAAGACTGCAAAGAAAGGTAACGCCTTTTTCTGGTTCTCCTGACCCTTCACCGCGTTCTTTCTTGCATTCCTTGCACAAGACACAGAGGACAGACGATTATGGCTTTTGAACTCCCGGCTCTGCCCTATCCTGCCGACGCGCTGAAGCCCTACATGTCGGCAGAAACGTTTTCCTTCCACCACGGCAAGCACCACGCGGCCTACGTAGCCAACCTGAACAAGCTCATCGAGGGCACCGATCTGGCCAACAAGTCTCTGGAAGAAATCATCAAGGCCACCTTTGGGGATCCCAGCAAAGCGGGTATCTTCAACAATGCTGCCCAAGTTTGGAATCACACCTTTTTCTGGGAATCCATGAAGCCAGGCGGGGGAGGTGCGCCTACCGGGCCTATTGCCGACAAGATCAACGCCGACTTTGGCGGCTATGACAAGTTTGCAGAAGCCTTCAAGACGGCAGCCGCCACCCAATTTGGCAGCGGTTGGGCCTGGCTGGTGCTGGACAACGGCACCCTGAAGGTTACCAAAACCCCCAATGCCGAAAATCCGCTGGTTCACGGTCAAACGCCCCTGCTCACCTTGGATGTGTGGGAGCACGCCTACTACCTGGATTACCAAAACCGGCGGCCTGACTTCATCAATGCCTACCTGGAGCACTTGGTGAACTGGGATGCCGCCAATGCCCGGCTGGCTGCCGCCTGACTCTACCTGTTCTGGGATCCCTTGACGGGGGATCCCATCGAAGACTAGCCCTATGTCTCTGTTTGCGAAGGGATCCTTGGGGATCCCTTTTTTGCGCCTAGTCTTTCCCCAAGCGTTCTCGCTCCTCGCGCAACCGCTCCAGAAAGCCAGGGGTGGGAGGTTGGGTTGGAGGGGCTGCAAGGGGAGCAGAAGTTGGAGCAACCCGGTTCACTTGGGGAAACAAAGGTTGATTGATGGGCTGCGGCGGGAGAGGTTTGGCTGGGACAGGGGCTGGAGAAGGTGGAGCAGCGGGCGTGGGCACTGCAACCGGTCGGGGTGGAGGCACAGCAGGGGCTGGAGGAGGAGGTGACACCTGCTGAGTTGGAGCAGGGGGCTGAGGGGTAGAGGACACTGCCTCTGGAGTTGCCGCTGGCCTGGGTGTGGGCTCGCTTGCGGACTCACCGATTCCCAGATCTGGGGCGGGATCATCCTCAAACACCGGTTTGCCCTCCGGATCCCGCGGCAGCCAGTCCAGCAGAGGTTCAGGAGTGGCTGAGGGATCCCGCTCAGGGTGCTCTGCACCGCCGACTGGAAGGGGGCGTTCGGGGGCAGCAGGCGGTCTTTCGCTGCCTGGGCCCGGATCCAACAGCAGACGCAGGCCCCAGAAGGTGCTCCCCGCAATGACAACAAAAAGGGCTATCCCAGCCCAGAGGGGAAACGGCTTGGCCTCGGGCTCTGCCTGGGTACTGAGCAGGTGTGTGCCCGACTGCCCTGCATCCACCGCCGCCAGGGTACGCTCGGAGAAGATGGGTGCGGTTGGGGGGGGCGCGAGGGAAGAGCTGGCAGCGCTCTGGGAGTGCAGGGATCCCTCCAATTGGGCGCTGAGAACCTTCATATCTTGGGGCCGCCGGTCGGGATCTTTGGCCAGACAGGAGAGCACCACCTGTTCCAGCTCCAGCGGAATCTCATAGGGCAAATTCGAGCGATCGAAGGGCTGAGGCTGTTGGTAATTGTGGGCCTCGTACCAGCCGGGGAAAGAATCGCTCTTGGGTCGCAGAGGTTGTTGCCCGGTCAACATGCGGTAGAGCACTACGCCAAGCGAGTAGATATCCGAGCGGGCATCCAGGGCTTCCCCGCGCACCTGTTCGGGAGAGGCATAGCGCACCGTACCCAAAAAGCCGGTGGTCTGGGTGCCGAGGGCAAGGGAAACGTCGCTGAGGAGCTTGGCAATGCCGAAATCCAAGATTTTGACGGTCTCCCCCAACGTTTCATCTTTTAGGACGAAGAGGTTGCTGGGTTTGATGTCGCGATGGATCACCCCCTTGATGAGATGGCCATCCTGCTCGGTCTCTAGGTTGTGGGCGTAATAGAGACCGGCACACACTTGGCGGGCAATCCTCACCACCTGTTGAGGCGGCAGCACCGGCTGCTTGAGCATCAGCTCCCCCAAACTGCGCCCCGTCAGGTATTCCATCACCAGGTAAGGTTGGTCGTTCTCTAGGCCATAGTCCAATACCTTGACAATGGCAGGGTGCTCCCCCAGCAGCGTGCTGATGCGAATTTCCTGCTGAAAACGTTTGTGCAACTGGCGTCGGGTGTTGTCATCGCCTGCTAAGTTTTGGTGCAACAGCTTGACCGCCACCGGACGGTTGAACAGGCGCGTATCGACAGCCTTGAACACCCGCCCCATGCCACCTGCTGCAATGCTGTGAACCAGTTGATAGCGCTGGCCGATCACTTTTCCAGGAGCAAGCTGGTTCATGGGCAGCCCAAGAGCATGTACCCTCTGATTCTAATGCGTGTTTCTCGGGGGTTTCTCCCGCCTTTCTCTGGGCACTACTGCCAAGCTGTTTTCACTGCTTAATGTGTCTTAATGTGTCTGATGTACTTACTTTTGAATACTTATTAAACGCCCTGCCAGTAATTGAAGGCCGGACAAAGTCTGTGGGGCATCGAGAGCTACTTGGATCTGGAGGGATCTGATAGACTCATGCGGGCGCTTTGCCGGGTCTGTTCATTAGCTGTCTGTCGGGTGATTTATGCTGGCTAACTGGCTGCAAATTTCGGGGATCCCTCTAGCCCTGATCGGCCCTGTTGAGAATCCGGTGCTGGTGTTTTTGATCATCCTGACCATCATGCTGGTGGCTCCCTTGCTATTTGAGCGGCTGCGCCTGCCGGGGATCATCGGGTTAATCTTGGCTGGGCTGGTGGTGGGGCCCTACGGCTTGGGCATCTTGCGGCGGGACGAGACCATCATCCTGCTGGGCACGGTGGGGCTGTTGTTTCTCATGTTCATGGCGGGGCTGGAGACCAGTCTGGAAGATTTGAAGCTCAATGCCGGGAAGGCCACCATCTTCGGGGCGCTCACCTTTCTGTTGCCCATGCTCATCGGCACAGCAGCCATGTTGGCCATTGGGTATGGCTTTCTGGCGGCGGTGCTGGTGGCCTCTTGTTTTGCCTCTCACACCCTGATCGGTCTGCCCATCATCTCGAAGCTGGGGTTGATGCGCCTGCAGACGGTAACGGCAACTTTGGGGGCCACCCTTATCACGAATGTCCTGGCTTTGTTGGTGCTGGCGGTGGTGGTGCGCGCCCACCAAGGGGAGCTGTCGCTGCGCTTTTGGCTGACGTTGATCCCTTCCATTGCCCTCTACACGTTTGCCACCCTGTGGGGGGTGCCCAAGCTGGGCAGTTGGTTCTTTCAACGCTTTGGTCACGACGAGGGAGCAGAGTTTACTTTCGTGATCGCCACTTTGTTTGTGGTGGCCTACGGAGCGGGGTTGATCGGCATTGAGCCGGTGGTGGGAGCCTTTCTGGCCGGGACGGCCATTACCCCCATCATCCCCCAGCTCAGCCCCCTGATGAACCGGATCCAGTTTATCGGCAACACCCTGTTTGTGCCTTTTTTCTTGATCTCGGTGGGGATGCTGATCAATCCCGGCATTCTCTTGGGAGAGCCGCGCTCGCTGCTGGTGGGAGGGGTGATGATCGCAGCGGAGGTGGTGAGCAAGTTTCTGGCCGCTTGGATCCCGGCCCAATTGTTTGGCTGGCGCTTTGCCAGCGCTATGGTTATGTTCGGTTTGTCGATGGCTCAGGCGGCGGCTACCCTGGCGGCAATCACGGTGGCCTTTCAGGTGAAGTTGGTGGATGAGCTGACGGTGAACGGCATCATTGCCATGATCCTCGTGACCTGTGTTGCCTCGCCTTGGATTGTGGCCCGCTGGGGAGAGCAAATGCAGCCCACCGAGGTGGCCGCAGAGTCCACCGAATTGCCCAAGCCAGATTGGGGAGCTCGCGTCTTGGTGCCGGTGGCCAACCCGGATACTGAGAGGAACCTGTTACAGTTGGCTTTGATTTTGGCCAAAAAAGATGGGGGAACGCTGCTGCCGCTGCATGTTTTGTCTGACCGCGCCGGGATCTCGCCGGCAGCCCTGGCCCGGCAGGAGCAGTTGCTGACTTTCGCAGAAGCTCTGGCCCACAGCGCCGTGACCCGAGTGGAGCCGATTCGGCGGGTGGATGACTCGGTGGAAAAAGGGATCATTCGCTCGGCGGCGGAACGGCAGGCAACCTTGGTGATCCTGGGCTGGAAGGGCTACTCCACCTATGCGGAGAACTTTTTCGGCAGCATCATTGACGCGGTGGTGCGGCAGGTGGGGATCCCAGTCTTGATTACGCGGTTTCCGGTACCCATCGAGACAGCACGCCGCATCCTCTTGGTTGCACCGGAGCTGGAGGTCTCTCCCGGATCCCTACAGCAGACCATTGGGCTGGCGCAAACGCTGGCCGGCGAATTGAAAGCGGGTTTGCAGATCCTGCTGGTGCAAACCCGACCTGGGCGGGAACGCTCCCCAGCCTTGCCGGCAGAAAGCTATGCCCACTTGCCGGTTCAGCGGGTGCAGGGGGGGGTGGTGGCGGAAGCCTTCAAAGCGCTGCAGCCAGGAGATGTGTTGGTATTGGTTCCCAGCGAAACCGGCAACCGGTCGCGTCTGGGCCGAGAGCCGGAGACCATCGCCCGCAACCGACCCAGCCTTCCCATCATCGTGGTGCATTTGCCACGGGACTCGGCCTATCCCTTGCGCCAAGGAGAGGGGGCTCTTGCCGCTACAGAGTCAACTTGGCAGTGATGGCTTTGGAGTGTTGTCTGGCGGATTTGAGCTCTTGTCTCAACTCCGCCCCAGCTCCCCTGGTAAACTGGGATACCCCGGCTTCGGAACCATCGTGAGCCAGAAGGGAGGCCCAGAGCCATAGACTATGTTGATTGAGGAAGTGGGGATGGTACCCTACGGAGCACAGGAGTATGGTTGCCTATTTGCTGGAAGTCGGCTGTGAGGAACTCCCAGCCAGTTTTGTGGATTCGGCCCTAGAGCAGTGGCGAACCGGGATCCCGGCCTCTTTGGCGGAGGCCCATTTGCAAGCGGAGCAGATGCAGCTTTTCGGTACGCCGCGCCGCCTGGCGGTTCTGTTGCAGGGGTTGCCCACCCAGCAGCCGGATCGCACCCTAGAGGTGAAGGGGCCGCCGGTTCAGGTCGCCTACCAAGATGGCCAGCTCACCCCTGCCGGGGAAAAATTTGCCCAAAAACAAGGGGTGGATCCCGGCAGCCTGGAAATCCGGCAAGTGGGCAAGGGATCCTTTGTGTTTGCGGTGCAGCGGGTGCGGGGCCGACCGACGGCAGCCGTGCTCCAAGAATTGGCACCCGCCTGGATTACCAACTTGAGTGGGGAACGGCTGATGCGCTGGGCCTGCGGGGATCTGAAGTTTCCGCGCCCCATTCGCTGGCTGGTTTCCCTTTGGGATGATCAGGTGCTGCCTTTGCTGCTGCCGACCCACGAGGGCAATACCATGCCGGGCTTGGTGGCCGGGCGGGTTAGCCGGGGGCACCGCGTTTTGGGATCCCAGCAGGTCACTCTGGAGCGGGCCGAGAGCTACGTTCAGCAAATGCAAGAGGCCGGGGTCAGCCCCGATCCGGCAGTGCGGGAAGCGTACATTCAGGCCGAGGTAACCAAGCTGGCCAGGCAGGTGAATGGGGAAGCGCAGATCCCTGCCCCTCTGCTGCGGGAGGTGGTGCAGTTGGTGGAGTGGCCGACGGCGGTTTTGGGGCGTTTTGAGCCGGAATTTTTGCGCCTGCCGCCGGCGGTGATCGAGACGGTGATGATCATCCACCAACGCTATTTCCCGGTACGGGATGGCCGGGATCCCCAGAAATTGCTGCCCTATTTCATCACCATTTCCAATGGCGACCCTGGGCAATCGGAGCGGATCGGGGCAGGCAACAGCCGGGTGGTACGGGCGCGCCTGTCGGATGCCCGCTTTTTCTACGAAGAGGATCGGCGGATCCCTTTGGCGGAGCGGGTGGAGCGCCTACAGGCAGTCGCCTTTGCTGAGGGGCTGGGATCCATGCGGGACAAGGTGGAGCGCATCCGCCACATCAGCCGCCTCATTGCTGCTGCCTTGAACTTGGATGCCCAGGAACAAGCGCTGGTGGAGCGCACCGCCCAACTGTGCAAAGCGGATCTAGTTACCCAAATGGTGTACGAATTCCCCGAGCTGCAGGGGATCATGGGGGCCGACTACGCTCGGCAGGATGGGGAACCGGAGGCGGTAGCCGAGGGGATTGAGCAACACTACTGGCCTTTGGGAGCGGGGGACGCTTTGCCCACAGCACTGACGGGGCGGGTGGTGGGCTGGGCAGATCGCCTGGATACCTTGGTGGGCATGTTTCGCTTGGGGCGGATCCCCACCGGCTCCTCGGATCGCTTTGCCCTGCGGCGGGCCGCCAACAGCCTGGTGCTGGTTGCCTGGGATGCCGGCTGGACTTTTGACTTCAACTTGCTGTTGCAGAGCGTGGTGCAGGACTATGCCTTTGGCGATGTCCACACCTTGCGAGCCTTGCAGGAGTTTTTGGCCCAACGGATACAGACCCTTTTGCAGGAGGAAAAACGGATTGATTACGACTTGGTCAGGGCTGTGGTGGGGGATCCCGAGTCGGTCAAAGCGGAGGATCCCCAGAAGGCCGAGCTCACCATGCGGGCCCTGGGCAACCTGCCCTTGACTTTGCTGCGGGCGGAGTACCTGCAACACCTGCGGGCCACCGGGGAATTGGCGGATCTCTATCCCACCCTCAATCGCTGCGCCCGCCTGGCAGCCCAAGGGGACTTGGACTACGCCGTGGTGGATCCGGCAGCCGCCGTGGATCCCGGTCAGTTGCAGGAGGCGGCAGAAAGGGAGTTGTACGAGGCTTGCCAGAAAATCTATCGTCTGGGGGTGGAGCCGGCCTTACGGGGAGATTTTGTTCCCTTGGTGGAAGCTCTGCAAGCGGCAGCCCCTCAGGTAGCCCAGTTTTTTGAAGCCGTTCTGGTGATGGATCCGGATCCTGTGCGACGGGCCAGCCGGCTCAATTTGCTGGGAGTATTGCGCAACCAGTCGCGCCTGTTGGGGGACATGGGGGCTGTGGTCATGGCAGGGGAATCCTCGCCGGAGAAGACCCCCTAGCCGTTTCAGATCAGTTTACTTCGAGACAGATCCCCCTCACCCCCAGCTTCTCTCCCAGAGAGAGCTACCCCCCAAGGACTCTGTCCCACTGGCGCGAACGGCTTGGGAATGGACATATCGTCATTTCCACTCAAACTCAGAACACTGTGCCCACACCTAAACCGTTGGTCGCGTCTTCGCGTCAGCGTTGCGGAGCAATAGCGTTGCGGAGCAATAATGCAGGGGGTTAGAAGGTTTTTCAAGGACTCCGTCCCGCTGGCGCGATCAGTAGCCCAGGCGTCTCATCTTAACCTGAACAACCATACGATTTATCCAAGAAATTGCAAACACTGCTGCAAAGCCCGCTGCACCGAGCCTAGGTAGCCCTCTCCAAACAGGTTGAGATGGTTGAGCCAGTGGTAGAGCTGGTAGAGGGGCTTGCGGTGAGGATATCCCTTATCCAAAGGATAGGTCTGCTGATAAGCCCGATAGAACTCCGGCGGAAAGCCGCCAAACAGTTCTGTCATCGCCAGATCCGTCTCTCGATCCCCGTAGTAGGTGGCCGGATCGAAAATCACCGGGGATCCATCGGCCAAGGCCCCGTAGTTGCCGCCCCACAGATCTCCATGCAACAGAGCGGGTTCTGGCCTGTAGTCCTGAAAAAAGGCTTCCAGCTCCGCCATTACCCGTTCGGCTTGGGCCACCCACGTGCCGCGATACCCCTGTTGGCAAGCCAATTTCACCTGGTAGAGCAGCCGCTGTTCCCGATAAAAATCCGGCCAATTCTGCCGCCAACTGTTGATCTGAGGCGTAGAGCCGATGGTGTTGTCGCGCTCCCAACCGTAGCTGCCGTTGGGGGATAGGGTGCGGTGCAACTGGGCCAACTGGGATCCCAACAAACCCGCAGTGTGCGGACGGGGCGAGGTTAGCTCCAGGTATTCCAGCACCAAGTAGGCCTGCTCTCCTACGGATCCCCAGACAATGGGCTGAGGTACGCGAATGGCCTGGGCAGCCGCCAGGGTTCGCAAGCCCGCAGCTTCCGCTGCAAACATCTCCAGCGCTCTTTCTCCCCCACGGGCCAATTTGACAAAGTAGTCTCTTGCCCCTTCTGCAAGAGGGTTTTGGGAAGCGCAAGAAAACCGATAGGTGGCGTTGATGCTGCCCCCGCCCACAGAACGATACTGCAGGGGCCGTAAGGGATCCCCTGTCGCTTCCGCAAGGTGCTGGGCGATGGTTTGCCAAAGAGTTTGCATCAGCAGCCAAAGTCAATTGTCGGAGAAAAACAGGTACTTAATCAGACATCAGACCTGTAAGCACACCACCCACTAGGGTAATAATTGCCCCTCGGCTGATGAACTCCTGGTTGTCCAAGCGCTTGCCAATCCCGTCCATCTTCTCGCTCAGTTTGCCTTCCATCCCGTTGATCCTTTCGTTCAACTGGGCCTCAATGCCATCAATTTTCTCGGTGAGCTTGACCTCGACGCTGTTAATCCTTTCGTTCAGCTTGGCCTCAACGCCATCGATTTTCTCGGT
>NZ_JANSIN010000049.1:0-2709 GCF_047462115.1 Synechococcus sp. R50.1
TGGAAACAAACAGAATGCTATCGCTGCATAGTTGAACAGTGATGTTCAGCAGTGTTCAGCGTAAATGTATCAGCTCGCCACCTGCCAACAGATAGCCTAGCCAAACCTCAGGGATCCTGATGTTTCCAAAAGAACACCAAAACGGTATCAACGCCTCTGCGAGCGTCCCTCAAAATCTCGGAAAAGCCCATTCTTTCGTCGGATCCCTCGACGCCTTGTGCCACAAGGCTTTCCGGCCCCAAAACCCCCTCGCCGAAACTCTTTTTGCCCCCTTTTTTCCGGATCCCTCGCAAACGGGTCTTGCATCCCTTGCCCTGCTTGGCTTTAATAGGGGTGGAGTTCCCCCTTCGGGGGGATCCCTAGAAATTGGAAACCCGGGGGAGCTGTTGTGGATGGCTCCTACTCCGCAGGTTGCGGTTCCCCCTTCGGGGGGATCCCTAGAAATTGGAAACGGTGAAATACCTGGGTGCTTGGAGCAATTAGATTAGGCGTTCCCCCTTCGGGGGGATCCCTAGAAATTGGAAACTTCGGGTCCAGCCCTTCTCTACCAAAACCCACCCCCGGTTCCCCCTTCGGGGGGATCCCTAGAAATTGGAAACCGCCGAGAAGCGGTATGAGGTTCACAAAAGAACCCGCAGGGGTTCCCCCTTCGGGGGGATCCCTAGAAATTGGAAACTGTAAACCCAGCAGTATCGCTGGGTAGGGAGGCTACCTTTGCGTTCCCCCTTCGGGGGGATCCCTAGAAATTGGAAACGAGCTTGACGGTGGGATCGTCAGGCCGAAGGAGGTTAACGTTCCCCCTTCGGGGGGATCCCTAGAAATTGGAAACAAAACAGAATTGATGAAGCAACCACTTCGGTATCTTCCTTAGTTCCCCCTTCGGGGGGATCCCTAGAAATTGGAAACCCTAAACATGGATTGGTCAGCAACTCCTTCAGAAGCTGGTTACAGTTCCCCCTTCGGGGGGATCCCTAGAAATTGGAAACCGGCCTCGATCTGTTGAACCCAGCGGTTTAAGTATTCGGTGTTCCCCCTTCGGGGGGATCCCTAGAAATTGGAAACGTGCGCCAATATCGAGGACTCGAAAAACGGATCGAGTGTTCCCCCTTCGGGGGGATCCCTAGAAATTGGAAACCTGGAGCGAGATGAAGAAGTGTGTTCCATTTACCAAACGTTCCCCCTTCGGGGGGATCCCTAGAAATTGGAAACAACAAATTATTCGTAGTGAGCGGTGCGCGTATATCCGCGAGTTCCCCCTTCGGGGGGATCCCTAGAAATTGGAAACGTAAAGCAGGTAGAAAGCCAAACCTACCGTAGGATAGTTCCCCCTTCGGGGGGATCCCTAGAAATTGGAAACTAATTTGCAAACGTTGCGCTTCTGTGAGTTTTCTCACGTTCCCCCTTCGGGGGGATCCCTAGAAATTGGAAACCTACCTGTTCAGTGGACTAGAGGGAGAAGTTTTAATGACAGTTCCCCCTTCGGGGGGATCCCTAGAAATTGGAAACTTCTCACGATCCTTAATGGACTTAACTTGAAAACGACCGAGAGCTGTTCCCCCTTCGGGGGGATCCCTAGAAATTGGAAACTCCAGGCTTGCCGGACAATCGATGATGGGGATCGCGAGTTCCCCCTTCGGGGGGATCCCTAGAAATTGGAAACACCAGTTAATCGTCCACTTTCCTTGGCCCCAGACAAGTTCCCCCTTCGGGGGGATCCCTAGAAATTGGAAACTCCGGATTTCAGTGGGGATAGCGAAGTTGCCTTCCTCAGAGAGTTCCCCCTTCGGGGGGATCCCTAGAAATTGGAAACCTCCCGCCTCAGTGGAGAGATCAAGCCCGTCTGGCAAAGTTCCCCCTTCGGGGGGATCCCTAGAAATTGGAAACTTTGTTGTTAAGGAGGTTATAGTTTTCACCTTCGCGTACCCAAGTTCCCCCTTCGGGGGGATCCCTAGAAATTGGAAACAGGGGGTGGTTTGAAAGAAAAGTTTAGGTCATGCTATTCTTGTTCCCCCTTCGGGGGGATCCCTAGAAATTGGAAACCCGGATATGCTTCCCAGATCATGTTGGCCAACATCCAGTTGTTCCCCCTTCGGGGGGATCCCTAGAAATTGGAAACAGTTTGGTATTATATGCATATGGGTAGCTTCCATCTGGAAGGTTCCCCCTTCGGGGGGATCCCTAGAAATTGGAAACTAGACAAATCCGATGGCTCTAGCCAAGGTGTTGACAGTTCCCCCTTCGGGGGGATCCCTAGAAATTGGAAACGTAAAGCAGGTAGAAAGCCAAACCTACCGTAGGATAGTTCCCCCTTCGGGGGGATCCCTAGAAATTGGAAACTCTTCCGAAGCTGTTAAGCTAGCTTGATAGGATCGTACTGTTCCCCCTTCGGGGGGATCCCTAGAAATTGGAAACAGGGAAGAGGTGGAAGGCTTCCCTCTCTCTTTTGATCGTTCCCCCTTCGGGGGGATCCCTAGAAATTGGAAACCAGCTAATCTTCCAGGTACCGCTACCCCAAATGATCACTGTTCCCCCTTCGGGGGGATCCCTAGAAATTGGAAACTTTTTCTGCCTAAAAATAAAGGAGTGCCTGAGGAAGGCGTTCCCCCTTCGGGGGGATCCCTAGAAATTGGAAACTCCAATACAAGCCAGTAACCACGGTACCGGCATACCGTCGTTCCCCCTTCGGGGGGATCCCTAGAAATTGGAAAC
>NZ_JANSIN010000049.1:2809-18048 GCF_047462115.1 Synechococcus sp. R50.1
AATCGCTGTTCGGTGAAACCGATATGGCGCTCCCAACGCCCGTTCCCCCTTCGGGGGGATCCCTAGAAATTGGAAACAATCGCTGTTCGGTGAAACCGATATGGCGCTCCCAACGCCCGTTCCCCCTTCGGGGGGATCCCTAGAAATTGGAAACGAGAATGAGCCATTTACCAGCGTACGGCATTACCTTAATGAGTTCCCCCTTCGGGGGGATCCCTAGAAATTGGAAACATTATCCATCTAATGCCCCATCTATATTGGGCATTTCTTGTTCCCCCTTCGGGGGGATCCCTAGAAATTGGAAACATCGAAGAACGCCTGTCCTTCCTCGCGGAGGTCGAGTGCCGTTCCCCCTTCGGGGGGATCCCTAGAAATTGGAAACTATTGGAGGCTCACATGAACGACGCTTACAATTACCCTTGTTCCCCCTTCGGGGGGATCCCTAGAAATTGGAAACCAGCCAACTGTGCGTAGTTGGCGCGATAAACAGTAGCGTGTTCCCCCTTCGGGGGGATCCCTAGAAATTGGAAACTTGTGGCCGTGCTCGAGCATGATCCAATATGGATCAGTTCCCCCTTCGGGGGGATCCCTAGAAATTGGAAACTTGCCTATAATGTCAGGACTATCAATGAACCTTCCAGGCATGTTCCCCCTTCGGGGGGATCCCTAGAAATTGGAAACTGGAAAGTTGTACGCCTGCCCAAGTAAGTAAGCGACGTTCCCCCTTCGGGGGGATCCCTAGAAATTGGAAACATCACCCAAACGTCGTGGTCACAGTGGTGGTAAACCACTGCGTGTTCCCCCTTCGGGGGGATCCCTAGAAATTGGAAACCTTTCCAATAAGTCCTAACGGCTTCAAAATTCTCTCTGTGATTGTTCCCCCTTCGGGGGGATCCTTAGAAACTGGAAAAGAGAAAATCGAAGTCAAACGAAACTGGGCCTGGTTATCAGGCGGGCAGCGAAAGCAACGGCTGAAACGCTCCAGAAATCGGCCTGCTGGCTGGGGAAAGTCTGGGAAAGTGAGGTCTGGATCCCCGGCAGCCACCGCTGCCCAAAAGTAGCGCAATTGTGGGGCCAAGGCTTGTGCCTGTTCCAAAGGCAAATTCAGCGGTGCGGAGGTTAAAAACTTAACCACCGCTGGTTCGCTGCGCTGGGCCATCCACTCCCGGGAGAACGCTTGCAAATCGGGCCAATCGGGCAGGGATCCCACCCGGTAGCTCTGGATATGGACTTGGATTCCGGTCTCTCGATCCGACCGGATCTCGACAAGGCGGTAGGGGTGGGGAAAGCTGACCAAAGAGCCGGTGGTAATGTCGTAAACCCCCCCTCGTCGGGCGATGTGCTGGATGTGCAGATGTCCGGTGAACACCAGTTGCACCCCATAAGCTTGCAGCAGCCGCCGCAACTGAGAGGCATTCTCCAGCATGTAGCGACGCCCCCAGGGATGGAGAGACTGGCCGCGCAGATGCTCGACCACATTATGGTGCACCATCAGCAGCACCAGCTCTTCCTCGGCTGCCGCCAATTCTTTCTCCAGCCAGGTCAGTTGTTCTGGGGTTAGACACCCCACCAATTGACCCTGAGCATCAAAATGGTTGGAATTGAGGCCGATCAAACGGATCCCTGGCCGCAGAACCCGGCTGTAATCCAAAGACTGCCCGTCCTCATAGCCAAAAGCTCGGTAGTAGCGGGGAAAATCCGCCAAACCAATAGAGCGCCCGCTGGCCTCGGGCTGGGGCACATCGTGGTTGCCGGGCACCACAAAAGCCGGAAAGGGCAGTCGAGCCAGCCGCTCTGCCAGCCATGCATGGTTTTCCGGCTCCCCATGCTGGGTCAGATCCCCCGGCAACAGCAGAAAATCCAGAGGCAACTGCACCAGATGCTGCAAAACCTGTTCCAGAGCCGGGATGCTCACCTCTACCAGGTGAAATCGGCTGGGGTGATCCCAAAGGGTGGAAGGGAGGGCGACGTGGGGATCGCTCACCACAGCAAAGCGGATCTGCACGGATTACTCCCCTTGACAACAGCAAGCAGACAAAGCCTTCGGCCCACCGGGGGGGCAAGCGCTTCTGCTATTCTGACATCCATCACGGGATCCCGATTATCTCAGGAGCACAGCATGGTGGCCCAGGTGATTACCATCGATCACCCTCTGGTGCAGCACAAGCTCAGCCTCATGCGCCGTGTTGAAACTACAACCGCCGACTTCCGAGCGCTGATGCGGGAGATCAGCCTCTTGATGGCCTACGAGGTGACCCGCGATCTGCCCCTCAAGCTACAGCCCATTCAAACCCCGATGGCCCCAATGTTGGCGCCGATGTTGGCGGCAGAGAAAAAGTTGATGCTTGTCTCCATCCTGCGGGCCGGCCAAGGGCTCCTCGACGGCATGCTGGAGCTGATCCCATCAGCACGGGTGGGGCATATCGGCCTATATCGGGATCCCCATACCCTGATCCCCATCGAGTACTACTTCAAGGTGCCCACCGATATCGAAGATCGTGAGGTGCTGGTGGTGGATCCAATGTTGGCCACCGGCCATTCGGCAGCAGCGGCTGTAGCGCGCCTACGCCAAACCCGACCCCAGTCGATCCGCTTCATCTGCCTGGTGGCCGCCCCAGAAGGGATCCGGTATTTCCACGAACAGAACCCAGATGTGCCAATCTATACCGCTGCTGTAGACGATGGCCTAGACGAGCACGGGTACATCATCCCCGGCCTGGGAGATGCAGGGGATCGCCTGTTCGGCACCCGCTGATGGGAGAGTGCCATGCCTACAGCACCCTATGTTGCTGCGCCACACTGAACGGGAACCGCACCGCTGTCGCGATTAGGAAGTTGGGTTGGGCGCCAACAACTGTTCCCCCCTCAACATGCGGGCAGCAGCGCTGAGCAGCTCCTCTTCCAGATAGGGCTTGGTGAAGTAGGCAGTTGCTCCCAGCTCCCGTGCTGTTTGCCGGTGCCGTTCTGCCCCCCGCGAGGTGAGCATGGCAACCGGGAGATGCTTGAAGTTGCTGTCTTCCCGCAGGCGGGTGAGCAGTTCTAGGCCGTCCATCCGCGGCATCTCGATGTCGCAGAAGATGAGGTCGCAGGGCAGGCCGCCGCGCAGCTTTTCCCAGGCATCCTGGCCATCCCGCGCCTGTTCCACCCGGTAGCCCACCTTCTGGAAAGACATTGAGAGCAGCTCCCGAACGGTGATCGAGTCGTCCACGATCAACACGGTGGTCTGGCGCACCTCTTCCGGGGTCGGCTCCTCATCCCGGTGATCCAGCCAGAAGCGGTTGAGATCCCGACGGCGACCGTGGGCTATGTCCACCAGCTCGATGATGTCGGCAATCGGCAGGACCCGCCCGTTCCCCAACACCGTTGCCCCAGAAATGCCCAGTGGCTTGGGCACAGGCCCGCGCAGTTGCTTGATCACGATTTCCTGCTCTTCCACAAAGCTGTCCACCTGCAGGGCAACATACTGACCGGCACTTTGCAGGATGACAATGGGAATAATGCCCTCATCCTGGGTGATGCTGTACACCTCAGAACGGCTGCGGCTGTGGCTGCGGCTGTAGGCCAGCAGATTCGAGAGGGGCTGGAAGGGAAGGCGCTGATCCCGCCAGAGAATCGAGGGCCGCCCCTGCTCATCCGGCTGAACTTCGTCGGCAGGAACATCCAGCATCTCCTCCACGCCATCCAGGGGGAAGGCGATCAGGGCTTTGTCGCTGACACACACCATGGCCTTGGAGATGCTCAGGGTGAGGGGGAGGCGGATGGTAAAGGTGGTTCCTTTGCCCCGCACAGAATCCACTTGGATACTGCCGCGCAGATCGGTGATGTTGCGGCGCACCACATCCAAGCCAACCCCCCGCCCGGCCAGATCGTCCACTTCGCTGGCCTCGCGAACGCTGAAGCCGGGGTGGAAGAGAACGTTGAACACTTCGTCTTCGTCGGCTTGCTCCGACAGCAGCCCCAGCCTTTGGGCCTTGGCCTTGACCTTCTCCACCGGGATCCCGGCGCCATCGTCCGAGACGATGATGATGGTTTGGTTGCCCTGATAGAAGGCCTTGACGGTGATCTTGCCCTCAGGGGGCTTGCCCGCCCGCCGCCGCTCCTCAGGGGTCTCGATCCCGTGTACCAGGGCGTTGTTCACCAGGTGGGTCATCGGGTCATAGAGCTCCTCCAGGATGGCCTTGTCGATGAGCGTGTCACGGCCTTCCACCACCAGGCTGGCCTGCTTGCCCGTTTTGATGGAGAGATCCCGAATGGCGCGGGGCAACCGATCGGCAACTTGCGAGAAGGGCACCATGCGCGCCCGGTTCAGGCCCTCTTGCAGTTGGGTGGTTACCTGCCGGAATTGGCGGGTGATCTGCTCGGCCTCATCCACGGCAAACTCGATGTCGGAGGAGGACTCGCGCACCCGCACGATGAGCTCAATGATCTCCTGGGCCAGAGCGTGGAAGGCCGTAAACTGATCCATCTCCAGCTTGTCGAACTCTTGGCCGGAGGAATGACTCCGCCTTCCTCGGCTGGATCCCTCGCCATTTCGACCGAAGCCCACCGTCACCGTGCCGCCATAGGCTGAGCCGCTGCGGCTGGAGAACAAAGCCGATTCCAACAGAGAGCGGTCATACTGATCCCGCATGCGCTGGCCCAGATCCCCTAGCTGTTGCACACGGCCCAGTAGGCCATCCAGAAACTGGCGCAGACGGGTTTGGTTTTGCTCCATGCTGTTGCGGATGACCACCAACTCTCCCACCAGGTTGTTGATGGAGTCGAGGTGACGTACTTCCACCCGCATCACGGGGTTGCTGAGGGCAGCAGCTCGCCGTGAGGTTGGCCCAGTCACCGCCGGAGCGGGAGCAGCAACAGATGGTGAAGGTGTAGGAGCAGCGGCAGGCGCTTTGGGAGCTACAAAGGGCTCCGCACCGCTGACGCGATCGAGATCCCCCAGGAGAGACTCCAGTTGGGCTTCAAAATCGCTTCCAGCCTCGCCCGGCACTGCAGCAGCAGGCTCTAGGGTGGGAGCAAATGTCTCCTCAAAAGCCGCCGCCGGTTCAGCAGCATCGAAAAGAGCTGCCAAATCGTCCAAACGGGGAGCCGGAGCAGCTTCCAGCGCTTCTTCCTCTGGGGTCTCAGCCTGGCCAACAGGAACAGCCAAGGATTCATCCTCTGCAAACAGGCTGGCCAACTGGCTTTCCAGGTCGTCCTCTGCAGGTTGGGGGGCACTGTCCTCCTCCACTGCAGCATCAAGCGGCTCTGGCTCGGACACGGGCGCTTCGGCCAGGCTGCTCGCTTGCAAAGCCTCTGTGTCGCCCAGGAAGGTGGCAAAATCCAAGGGGGTCTCTTCCTGGAGCGCTTCCCCTTCTGCAAAGAACTGGCTCAACTCATCCAGATCCACCTGGCTGTCGCTATCCATGGCCGAGAGGGATCCCCTGGCCCCCAGGCTCAGTTCTTCTGGGTCGGATTCCTGGGTGAATAGGGCATCGAGACGGTCGAAGGAGAGCTCGGGGGAAGGGGCGACTGCCTCCTCAGCCGTGGGTTGCAGGTCTGCGAAAGACTCCTCCTGAACCGGGAACAGCTCCTCCAGAAGCGCCCACGCCTGGGCTTCTGCTGTGTCCCCAGCTGCTGATTGGGTCAGGGGGATGGAGTCCCCATCGGACGCCTCCTCGAGGGTCTCGCCGGCGAAGAGATCCCCTAGGCTCAGCTCGGCTCCGAAGTCTGGAATTGGCGATTCCCTCGGCTCATTGGCCATGTCGGGCGACGTGGGGAAGGGTTCGCCGATAAAGAGATCCCCCAGTTGCTCAGCTTCGGCAGCATCAGCCTCAGCGATGTCCAGGGATGGGCCAAAAGAGGGATCCAAAAATACGGAAGGTTCACTTGCTTCCGGCATCGACCAAGCCGGATCGGCTTCTGCCGCAGGGGTGGAAAAAAAGCTCTCCAGGCTGTCTTCGGCAGTATCGAAGGCAGCAGAGTCAGCGGACTCTAAGGATCCCACCTCGTCGGATCCCGACTCTGCCAGATAATCTGCTGGGATGGAAAAATCCTCTAGCTGGATATCTGCGGGAAATTCAGCCCAGAGATCTGCTGCGATTTCCCCGTCCTCAAGGGCTTCCTGAAGGGGTGGGGACGGTTCAGCCGCCCAAGGATCGGCCTCCGGCTCACCAGCGGGAACGGCCTCCAAGTCCGGAAGCTGAGACCCTTCCTGCCGGAAAGCACTCTCTACGGGAAGTTCCTCCAGCTCAAATAGGGCCTCTACCCCGGCACTTGCGGCTTCGTCCGGGACAAAGCCGGATCCCTCGCCCATTTCCGCAGCAACGCTCTGGGCAGTCGGCTCCTGTTCAGCATCCCAGGCAGGCTCAGCAGAGACAAACCCCTCTGCCCCTTCACCCACCACTTCGGCAAACAGCTCCGCCAGATCGGCCTCGGCTCTCTCCTCATCCAACCTTGGGCTCAGATCCTCAAAGGTCTGCAAGAGGGGCTCAGGAGAGGAGGGGATCAGCTCCGTTGGGAATTCTTCAATATCGGATAGCGCTTCTGCGTTGGCAAACAGCTCGTCAAAGGCTGAGGTGGCTTCTTCCTCCAGATCCAAGGGAGTGGCATAGAGCTCCGCTCCGCTAACGCGACCGAAGTCGTCCGCAACAGAGGCCAAGTCAGCTCCCTGCCCGTCCTCTTCTGGGCTTTCTGCCGGCACGGCAGCTGTCCTCCAGTCTTCCTCCCAAGCCGCTTCGGCTCGGATCCCTGGCCAACTCAGATCCAGATCCCCCTCTTCCGCGGGAGCAGATCGGTGCTCTGAATCTGTTCCCGCCAGCGGGACGGAGTCCTCAGCAGTGCCCACTTCCCAAAGGGATGAGGGCTGTTCCGCCGCCAGATCTCCGCTTGCCTCTGCGCTCTCCTGCTCCGGCGACAGGGCAGCTCCGGGCTCATCCTCTTGAAAGGATGTCTCAGCGAGGGTTACCGCTTCCCAGCTCAGATCGGGGGTAGCGCCTTCCTCCGCAGGGATCCCAGCAGCCGCAGCCCAATCCTCTGGGGCACCCCCAGGTTCTGGGAATGACGGCTCTGCCTCAGACCCCCAAGCAAGGCCAAGGTCGAAGGGCTCAGGGACTTCTGGCTCTTCAGGGGCTGCCGGAACAGGGCGGAAAGCCAACAACTCAGCCGAGGGTCGGATGGTGTTTGCCGCTCCGCCGGCCAGAGCTTGGTGGGCTTGCTTCAGATCTCGCAGCACCGGCAGGGCCAGTTGTCGCAAATCCTGGCCGGGATCCGCCAAAATCTCGCCGATCAAGCGGGTCAAGTCTGTCCAGCCCCCCAGTTCCAGAGCCGAAGATTGCCCCAAATCCTGCAAAGATTGGGCCAGAGCTTGCAGAGCCGGTCGAGTGGCCGGGTCGTCAGGACGTTTGAACAGCTCCAGCATCTGGCGCAGCAGGGCCGGGATCTGCTGATGCACCACCACCTCAAGAGGATCCGGCGGGGCAGGGGGAGCGGCAGGGCGAGCCAATTGTTGCAGTTCTGAAGAAGGGGCAACCTGTTCGGCCTTGCCGTCTAGGATGAGCTGCTGTCCCTGCTTCAAATCCCGCAGGGCGACCAAAGCCAGAGCACGCAGGTCGGCATCGGGGTTGCCCAGAGCTTGCTCGAAAGTTTCCGTCAACTGTTGCCAGCCCGCCAGATGATGAACTTGTCCGATCTCCTTGAGAACGGCATTCGCCGCTGCCAAGCGCTCTCGGACATCTGGCTGATCCCGTTGTTTAAACAGCTCCAGCATCTGGCGCAACTGCTGCGGCACCACCTCCGCCATGTCCTGCTGCAGGGTGCGAACCGCCGGCGACGAGACGGGAGTTGGAGCAAGGCTGGGAACAGTGCCCTCGCCAAGAAGATTTTGAATGTGCCTTTCGGTCTCTTGAAAAACCGGCTCCAGTTCCGCCAGGGTGGTGTTGCTGACTTCTTGGGTGAGGCCGCGGGGGCTCTGCAGCTCCTCCAACAACATTGAAAGCCCATCAAAAGCCCGCAGCAGCAGGGTTTCCAGGTGCTGATCGACAGGCACTCCGCCTGGACGGGAGCGAAAAATGTTGAAAAAATCTTCCATGCGGTGGGCCGTCCGTTGGATGCTGGTGAGGCCCAGCATGGCAGCTCCCCCCTTGATGGAGTGAGCAGCTCGAAACAGCTCGTTGATCAGCTCGGGATCGCTCATGCTGTCCCGCAAGCTGAGGAGCACTTGTTCAATCGTTGCCAAGTGGTCGCGGGCTTCTTCGATGAAATAACTGAGGATCCGCTTTTGTGCTTCTTCATTCATGGCAGGAGGCCCTTCCTACAGCCCACAGGTATGCATCAGTAATAGCAGACCGGACAGATTGAGGCTCGCCTGAGCGAAGAGTCCGGCCAAAAGTCGGAACAGGGGGATCCCAGTGGCATTTGCTAAGGATCGATAACGTCTCCTGCATGGGGATCCTTGTCCCTAGAATGCCCTCAAAACAGCAGATTTGCTCATTCATCCCCAACCCGGAAGCGACCGACAGAAGTTTGCAACTCGCGGGCGATGCTCACCAACTGTTGGAGCGAAGCTGCCACCTTCTGCGCCTCCTTAGAGGTCTCGTTGGCGGTCAACTCCACCGATTGCATCACCTGCGCCACAGAGCGAGAGGTTTCCGTTTGTTGCACGGTGGCCTGAGAGATCGCCCGCACCAACTCGTCGATCCGGCGACTGACCTCGATAATCTCGTCCAGGCTGTTCTTGGCCTGCTCGGCCCGCCGCGTCCCCTCGATCACCAGTTGGGTGCCTTCTTCCATAGCCGTCATCACGTTGCCGGTTTCCGATTGAATCTGCAACACGATCTGCTCGATCTCCTTCGAGGCTTTGGCAGCTCGGTCGGCCAGTTGTCGCACCTCATCGGCCACGATGGCAAAGCCCCGTCCCGATTCCCCGGCTCGTGCCGCCTCGATGCTGGCGTTGAGGGCAAGCAGGTTGGTGCGCGAGGCAATTTGAGAGATCAAAGCCACAATTTTGGAAATTTCCTGCGAGGATTCCGCCAATCGCTTCACTTTGCGGGTGGTTTCTGCCACGGTTTCGCGAATTTCCAGGATGCCACTTACCGTGCGATCCACAGCTTCTCCACCCCGAGCGGCTGCTTCTGTGGCTTGGGCAGTCACGTTGGCCGCTTCGCGGGCGTTGCTGGCCACCTCTTGAATGGAGTCCGTCATCTCCTGAATGGAGTTGAGGGAGTTGGAAATCTCCTCCGCCTGGCGCAAGGCGTCGGCAGAGAGGCTGCGGGCAAAGTCCTCGTTCTGCAAGGCGGCATCGTTCACGGCGGCGGCGGCCCGCTTCACCTGGCTGACAATGTCTCGCAGACTGCGAATGGTCAGGTTAAAGGAGTCGGCCACAGCCCCCAGCACGTCGGCAGTCACCTCTGCCCGCACCGTCAGGTCTCCACGGGCAGCCCCTTCCACGTCGTCCAGCAGGCGAATCACCTGGCGCTGTAGGTCTTCCTTAGCTTGCCCTTGCTCGGCAGCCCGCTGGCTCAGTTCGGCGAAGTTGGCTTCAAGGGCAGCCGCCATCTGGTTAAAGCTGTCGGCCAAGCGCCCCAGCTCATCGTGGGTGTTGGCTGTGGCTCGTACTGAATAATTCCCCTGGGCCAAGGCGGCAAAATGACTGGCCAGCTCTTGGGCGGTGGAGCGAACTTGTTTGGCACTGCCGGCTCCAAGGATAACCCCTGCTCCTGTGCCGATCACCCCACCTCCGATCACCCCGGCAATCAAGCGAGCTCCCCCGTTGGCCGGGATCCCAAGGCCAATCGCCAGCCCGGCAGCCAAGCTCACCGCTCCTTGGATAAGCGCTATGGCCAATTGCCGATCCGCAATCGGTCGGTTGGCGATCCCGGCAGAGGTTCTTGCCCCTTGTTCGCCTGCACTGGGAATAGGGAGGGAGGCCGTGGGCAGCAGAACTTGGGCCGCTCCGCTGCCGGTCTCCGCCATTGGGCTCATCCCCCCAATCGCCCCCTCGTTTGGGTGGAAGGCCCCCACCGGCTCGCCGCCATCCATGCCGGCAAGTTCGCGATCCAGGCTGTCTAGCTCGTCAAGCTCGAAGAGGGCAGAGCCGGGACTGGCAGTATCTTCATCGGGGGCAGGGATCGGCTCACTCATGGGGGCAGCCAATTCGGTCGGCAGGCCTTCTTCCAGGGATCCCCCTTCCTCTTCCTCAAGACCGGGCAGGGAGAAGCCCATCTCATCGGGAAAATCGGCATCGCCGGCCAACTGCGTAATGGAGTCGGAGTCGCCTTCTAGGGCTTCCAGATGCTCTCGATCGAACTCGTTGAGGAAGGCAAAGTCATCTTCGACCACCGGATCGGTTTGAGGCCCGCCCTCTTCCGAGCCTACCCGTCGCGAGGTGGCCGGTGGTGTTACCCGAGAATGGGTTGGCATCTGGTAAGATGAACCCAATGGATCAGCTCCCGGCATTTGCAGGCCGGTCTCAAAGGGATCCCCAAATCTCTCTTCTCCCATGAAGACTTCGCCATCGCCGCTAAGGCTGTCCGCCTCCAGCGGAAACGGATCTTGAGCGAAGGGATCCGACTCTTCTTCCCCCATCCCCTCGAACTGCAAGAAGGGATCGGCAGCAGGGAAAGCCTCTTCCGAAAAGGCATCCGACCCAGGTGCAAACTCATCTTGAGGGCGAAACTCGTCCGCTCTTGGGGAATCGGAAATGTCCGCCAGCTCCGGCGCCATTTGCAACAGCTCCTCTAGACCCTTCCGGGCCGACTCCAGCTCATCGGGATCGCTGGCCGTTTGTAAAATGGTGTTGTAGGTTTGGCGAGCTTCCAACAACTGCCCAGCTTGTTTTTGTGCTGAAGCCAGCAGCAGCTTGACAGCAGTATCTTGCGGTTGAGCAGCAGCCACTTGGTTGAACAACCGCACCGCCTGGACGTAGTCTCCCTGCCAAAAGGCGGCCACCGCATCGGTGTAGTCTCTCTGACTGTTCGCGCTCGGAACCATGGATCCTCCCTTCACTGCTTGGCTACCTCTGTTCACGCTTCAACACAGATGCAAACGGAACGCCCCCAACACCTCAGAACCTCTTAGAATAATAGATGCAGGCTATCTCTCCTTCTGCCCCCATTCGGTCAAGAATGCACTTTTCTGCCGCCCTCTCAAGGTTTGGCCACTATGCAATCTCACCCTTACGCATCAGCAGGGGATAGCATCAGTCCAGCTTTCCCCATTGTGAATGGAGTCAGCTTGGATCTTTGATAGGAACTATACACTTTCCTCTCGCCGAACTCACAGGGGGCCGCTTGTCAACCCCAACGATGGGATCTCAGAATGGCCGACTGATCCAGCAAGGGCAAGCGCGATCCCGTTCCGGGCACCACCCATTCCCCTCGCAAAAAAGGAGCCATGGACTCAGGAGCCGTGAGGGCAGGCCGCACCAGTTCAGTCTTCAGCCACTCCATACCCACAATTAAATCCACAGCCAAGCCCATCAGCAAATCCTGTTGATCCATTACGGCCACCACAGGGATCTCAGCTCGGTCGATATTCAGGGGCGGGCTGATCCCCAAAAACTGCCCCAGATCCGCAACCCAGACGATCTCGCCCCGCAAATTCAGCGTGCCCAGCAAAACCGGAGCGACATTGGGCATGGGGGTGATTTTCTCTGGGCCAATGCTCATCACCTCCACAACCGATACCGCTGGCAGCGCGAATTCCTCCCCGGTGGCAATCTTGAACTTTAGGAATAGCTCACCTTCGGGAGCCTCCATCTCCCGCAGTTCCTGGGTTTCATCCCCCATCAATAAATCCAGATCCCCCAGCATGATGCGCCCCCGCCTGTAACAGCTTTGTGGAGAGTTCGTCTCCGCCCACGCCCCCTGCCAAAATACAAAGCCCCCCAACTTTCCCAGAAGTCTCGAGGCAGAAAAGCGGTTCTCAACCTCTCAGCAATTGTTTAATCGTACCCACCAGCTCCTGGGGCTGGAAAGGTTTGGCAATGTAGGCATCCGCCCCCTGGCGGATCCCCCAGTAGCGGTCAAATTCTTCGCCCTTGGAGGAACACATGACGATCGGGGTTTTCTGGGTGAGGGGATCGGCTTTCAGAAGGCGGCACACCTCATACCCATTCATGCGCGGCATGACAATATCCAGCACGATCAGATCGGGTTTGCTCTGCTTCACGGCTTCGATGGCTTCCACGCCATCCCCCACCACCGTCACCTCCAAGCCGTTCTCCTGCAGCAGCTTGCTGATCATCTCCCGCTGGGATTGGCTGTCTTCCACCACCAAAACGCGACTCATTTCCGATTCATCTCCCGCAATTGATGTTTGATGGTCGCCAGGAGCTCTTGGGGCTTGAAGGGCTTGGTTACATAGGCATCCGCCTGATTGCGCCTGGCCCACTCGATATCAAAGGTCTGGTCTTTGGTGGAACACACGACGATGCGAATGTGCTTGGTGCTCTCATCCCCCTTCACTTCCCGGCACACCTCATAGCCGTTCATGCGCGGCATGACAATATCCAGCACCACCACATCAGGCTTTTGCTGACGAATGAGCTCCATCGCCTCTACGCCGTCTGTTGCTGTGGAGACTTCCAAACCGTTCTCGGAAAGCAAGCTGGAAATGGTCTCCAGGTAGGTACGGTTGTCATCCACCACCAGCACTTTGCTCATCGCCGTCTTGCTCCTTTTGCACTCCCGCGCAACCGTCGGGCTGCTTTGACTGAGATTTCGCCTTCTAACCTCACCCGGCTCCATGGCTCCAAGTCGGCCATGCTACCCCTATTGTTTCGGTGAGGCCACTCTTCTGTCCAGTACCCCGCCCACAGTCCTCTGTGCCAACATTTTGGCTGCCCCAACGCCTATTCGCCACCGCCCCGTTTGGGGGGAGGGCCTACGTAGGATTCAACAATGGTCAACAACTCCTTTTCCGCAAAGGGTTTGCTCAAAAACTCGTTGGCTCCGGCCATGCGGGCCTTAATCCGATCGGTGAAGCCATCCTTGCCGGTCAGCATGATCATGGGGGTTTCGCGAAACTGGCTGGACTTGCGCAACATGGCGCACAGCTCATACCCATCCAATTTGGGCATGGCCACATCACAGAGGATCATATCTGGGTTGAGGAGAAACACCTGTCCCAAGGCTTTGAGAGGATTGCCGATGGTGGTGACCTGGTAGCCCTCGTTTTGCAGGATGAACTCTACGGTTTTTTGGATGGCCATAGAATCGTCGATGCAAAGGATGTGGCTGGGCTTATCGCTGGGTTTGAGGGGACGGCTGGGCTTGGGCTCCACGATCAAGACGGGCTCGGACAGTTGAATGACCCCTTGGCGGACGTAGGGATAGATGGCCTTGGCCACTGTGAGGGTATCTCGGCCCAAGTAGCGGCTCATCTGGCGAATGCTGGTTTTGCCATCCGACCATTCGCTTAGGGCCTTGAAGACGGGGGCTGGCAAGTGTTGCTGCAGAGGAATGGGGTTGAGAATGGTGGGAGCTTGGTTGGGAGCTTGGATGTAGGGGTGCAGTTTTTTCCACTCCTGCACTTGGGCTACGATCTCGGTGAGCAGGGGGGTGACGGGGAAGGTGGTCAACTGGGGGGCCAGGGGGGATCCAGCCTCGAAAATGAAGGAGCCGTGGTGGAGGCTAAGCAGGTCGAAGAGGACTTCCCGCACCATGCCCAGCAGGATTTGCTTGCCTTGGTTGGGGTTGAGCTTGTGGTTTTCCAGCAAAGACCAGAGGCGGTTGTATTCGGGAGCGTTGACTGCAGCTTTGTGGGGAATTTGAATTTCCTCAAGGGCAGCTTCCACCTTGAACCGGCGCAAGTAGTCTTTGAGGCGGGCGATGTTCCCTTCTGCTTCAGAGGCGTAGATGATTCGTCCATTCAGGAAAAAGACAAACCAGTAGGCAGAGGGGCTGGCCTCTACGAAAAGCTCACCGGTGCGCTGGCCCAGCTCGATGAGCTGAAGGATGCTGCGGATATCGATCTCTTGTAGTTTTCCCTGCATGGGATCCCTGCCCGAAGTCCAGCAAGATACGACTATTATGACGCTAGTCTTCACGGTTGCCGCCCTGCGGCAAGGCTATTTTCGGGAATATTCGGGAACGCAGTTAAAGTCCAAAAAAGTTGTGGGTTGACTCGGGCCGAGCGTCTGCATTCCCCAGAGCATCTTCGGGATCCCGACAGGTTGCTCCCAGCCAGAGCAGAATGGATCCAGAGTATTCCCTAAAGCCTGGTTGCTGCAAAATCTATGCTGCCGATATTCACTGCCTGGGTGCTTGGCCCGCTGCTGGCGCTTTACACCATCTTGTTTGTGCTGCGCATCTTTCTGTCGTGGTATCCACAACTGGATACTTCCCGGTTGCCCTACTCGCTGGTGGTCGGCCTGACGGAGTTTCTGTTACGCCCGACCCGCCGCCTGATCCCGCCGCTGGGAGGTGTGGACATGGCCCCTGTGGTTTGGGTGGGCCTGGTTACCCTGTTGCGGGAGGTGTTGCTGGGGCAGCAGGGGCTGCTGACGATGGCTCTGCACTGAGAGCGTTTGTGTTAACAGTCTTTTATCAGAAAACTGGGTCTAAAACCCCGCCCTTAAGGCCTAGGGCCCGCTGACGCGACAGGGCGGCTCTTCTTGGTTTTGAATGTAGGCAACTAAGACTTGCAGGGGAGCACCACCCACACCTGATGCAAAGTAGCTAGGACTCCACAAGGCGGTTTTGCCGTAGGGCTTGGGAAACTTAGCCTGCCCGTACCTGCGGCTGGAGACTCCCTTGAGGGCGTTAACCATCTGGAAAAAGACCACTTAGGTGGGTAGAAAATCAAAAGATGAACATGGTCTGCTCCACCGTTAAACTCTAAAATCCCAAAATCCATCGATTGGGCAACGCTCTTAAATGCTGCCGCAATTAAGTCCAAACCTTAGTATCCTGCGTTTGTATTGGGTGACAAACACCAAGTGCGCTTGCAAGCTGGAAACGCTGTTGCGGTCTTTGCCACTCGGGTGGTGGTCTGCGATGGTTGTGGAGCAGTCCATGACCGGGATGAGGTGGCTTCTGAAAATATCGAGCAAGTCGGGATGGGGCAAAGCGCTCCGCGCCGCCAAGGCGAGCGCCCGACTCTAAAACGGAGGTGGAGACTATTCGCGCCAGCGGGACGGAGTCCTAGGTTGTGTTGATCTTTCATTTGAGCCAAAAGAGAGCACTAACGAGATAGAGAAAACTCAAGAAGTTCCTGGCCAATTTGTCAAAACGAGAACATAGATGCCGGTACTGCTTTAACTT
>NZ_JANSIN010000050.1:0-17828 GCF_047462115.1 Synechococcus sp. R50.1
TTGTACACACATGAAAGCCGCCCTGTCGCGTCAGCGGGCCGTAGGCCTCAAGGGCGGGGCTTCAGACCCAGTTTTTTCGGTGACTGCGATTAGTGCGATTTGACATTCGAGTTGAGATTTGCCGGCTGGGATCCCGCAGCAGACGGCGCTTCATAAGGCCCAAGATCCGGCTAGCCTAGACTAGGGGATTATAAGGTTTACAAAGTTGAATATCAGCCAGCCAAATGTCGGGATCCCGGTACAGCCAAGAGGACGTGCAGCAGATCCTCCAGCGGGCCATTGCCCGCCAGCCACGCCTGGGCGAGTTCACCCGCTCCCAACTGCAGGAGATGGCTGCCGAACTGGGGATCTCCCCCCAAGAGCTGGACTTGGCCGAGCAGGAATGGAAGGCCTGGCAAGAGCTGAACAGCCAACACCGAGAATTCCAGCGCTACCGCCGTCGGCAGTTTTACCAACTGCTGGGCCGCTATGGAATTGTCAACAGCTTTTTGCTGGGCTTAGACTGGCTCTCCGGTGGAGGGCTATCTTGGTCGCTGTTTATACTCATGGGGTGGGGCTTGACCGTTGCCCTCAAGGGCTGGAACGCCTACCAAACGGAGGGTGAACGCTACGAGAAAGAGTTTCGCCAATGGCAAAGGAAACGCCAGAAAGATCTCCAGAGCAAGTAAGCCCAGCCTACCGGAGAAGTCTGTCCCGCTGATGGAGATGGATTTTTCTCCAAACTCTGAGTGGGAAGGGGCACCGCCGAGAGATGCTACCATAGATATTCAGCATCGCTGAATGCCCGTGCGGGCGTAGTTTAATGGTAAAACCGCAGTCTTCCAAACTGCTGTTGTCGGTTCGATTCCGTCCGCCCGCTTCCCAACACTGGGCAGGCCTTAAACTAAACCTCAAAACTCGCCTGCTGTAGGCCTTTCCGGGCCCAACCTAGCCCCAAGGCAACGGTTGAGTTCGGGGCGAAAAGTGTCTGCGAGGGGGGTGGAGAAGGAGCAAAGCAGGAGGAGTCTTGTGAGCTTTTGGTCTGACCGTGGCGTATCGCGGCTGGGGTGGTACTACCGTGGAAGGCGTTACCGGTTGTCGACGGGGGTGCCGGATACGACGGCAAGCCGGCGGGTGGAGTCGGAAGCTGGTTGCCTTGGTTAAGCTTCTCTAGGAGGAGCTAGATAAGGAAGACGCTTTCGGATCCCTATAGCCAAAGTACAGGGTATGTGGTTCCAAAAAGCATAGCTGGTTGAACCAAGCTGTGCTTTTTCCTCTCACAATCTGGCCGGTAATTTTTCTTAATCAGAACTTAATCTCAAAATAACTAGAAAATAACTTTTGGATGATTTTATTGAGGTATTCTGAGCTGTATTCAACTCCTAAAATAGGGGGAAACCTGGGAACCCCGAAGCCAAAGCTTCCCCCGGCTTCCTGCGAGTTTTGTAAGCGAAGTGGGATCCCTGCTACGCAGGGGGTGCTTCTATCCATATCCATGTGGTTGTGACTTATAGTGGCTGTGATAGATGTTGTCTGAAAAGCTGCAATACAGGCTTATTCTCCGGTGAATTTGGGCAATGCTCTCATTTGTGCCAGATCGGCAGTAAAGTGAGAGTAAATGCAAAAACCGATTTTGGAATGGTTAGGAGAATCACCGTGCGTCCTCTATCTTTGTTGGCGGTGCTTTGCAGCGTGGCTTTTGCCCAGCCTTTTGCGTGGGGATCCTTGAGCTCAGCCTGGGCTAAGCCTTCCGGGACGTTGCGTTTGTACACCTCCCAACCCGATGCAGATGCTCAGAAAACTGTTGCTGCATTTCGGGAAGTTTATCCAGAGGTTTCGGTGGAGATCTTTCGCTCCGGCACCGAGGAGGTGATCAGCCGCTTTCTTTTAGAAGCAGAAAAGGGCAGCCCCCAGGCAGATGTGTTGTTGGTGGCCGATGCGCCCACCTTTGAGCTGCTGAAAGCCCGCAATTTGCTGGAGTCCTACTGCAGCCCTGAGGCCAAAGCCATCGCTGCCACCTACTACGACCCAGACTGCCACTACTTCGGCACCAAGATCTTGGCCACGGTGATCGTTTACAACACGGCCAAAGCCCAGCCCATCGATAGCTGGGCAGCCCTGGCCCAGGTTCCTGAAGGCCAACTGGTGATGCCCAGCCCTACCTATTCGGGCGCCGCCGCCTACAACTTGGGGGTTATCACCCGCACCCCCGGCTTGGGCTGGGAGTGGTACGAAGCCCTGAAAAAGAACAAGGCAGTGCTGGTGCAAGGCAATGGCGCTGTGGCTCGCAACGTCGCCAGTGGCGAACAAAGCTACGGCATGGTGGTGGACTTTCTCGCCATTCGCAGCCGCAACGAGGGATCCCCAGTGGAGGTGGTCTATCCCAAGGAGGGTGTGCCATTGATTACAGAGCCGGTGGGAATTGTAAAAGGAACGCCCAACCTGGAAGCTGCCCAGGCTTTTGTGGACTTCTTGCTGTCTCAGAAGGGGCAGGAGGTTGCTGCAGGGATGGGCTATATGCCACTGCGGCAGGATGTCACACCTCCGAAAGGGTTCCCCGCCTTGAGCGAGCTGAAGATCTTAAGCGTGCCGGCGACGGAGTTGGCCGAGAGCCGCGAGGCCGACAAGGCTCGCTTTGCCAAGTTGTTTGGGGAATAGGTTGACATCAAGCTGGCCAGACGCTGGCCAAGTCTTGCGGTGGAAGGACTTGAGCAAAGGGTTGAGGCACCCCATTATCCCCTGGCTGGTGGCTGTAGCCGCCCTTGTGACTCTGACCCACGTCTATCCCCTCTGGAGGCTGCTGCAGCGGGCCTTGGGCGGCGAAGGTGAGAACATCCGCTGGTTGCTGGAAACGCCTCGCGTCCATCTGGCGCTACGCCATAGCCTTTGGGTGTCCGCGGCCTCAGCGGCGCTGGCTCTTGGGGCCGCTCTGCTGCTGGCGGTGCTCACCACCCAGACGGATCTGCCGGGCCGCGGGATCCTACGGCTGCTCTTTTTGTCTCCTCTGGTGATTCCGCCCCAGGTTTTGGCCTTGGCCTGGATCCAGTGGGCTGGGCCGGTGGGCTATCTGCAGCAGGGGCTGCGCTGGATTTTGGGAAAGCAGGGATCCCTGTGGAGCCTCTACACACCGGCGGGGATCATCCTGTTGCTGGCTCTTTTTGTGCTGCCGATTGCCTATCTGACGCTGGTGGCGGGCCTGAGCCGGCTCTCCAAGCAGGCTCAGGAGGCGGCCCAACTGGATGGGGCAAACCTGCTGCAGGTTTGGCTCTACGTCACGCTGCCTCTGTTACGGCCCTCTGTGGCGGCAGCAGCAGCACTGGCGTTCCTGGGGGCCTGGGGCAATTTCGGGATCCCGGCCTTGCTGGGGATCCCGGGGCGCTACCTGACCTTGCCCACTCTGCTGTACCAGGAGGTGATCAACTTCAGCGGCGATGGGTTTGGGCGCAGTGCGGCGCTGGCGTTGCTCTTTGGCCTGCCGGCCCTCTTCTTCTTGAGCTGGCCCCAGCGGAGTCAGGAGGGGTTGGATCCCGGCGAGGCGCCTCCGGATCCCTATCGCCTGGGCTGGCTGGGTTGGCTGCTCAGCGGGATCCTTTTCGCCGCAGCTCTGCTGGTCGTTCTTGGGCCCTTGCTGGCCATGGCTGCGACTGCCCTGCTGCGGGCCTATGGCCTGCCCCTGACCTGGTCTAACCTAACCCTGGAGCATTTCCGCATGGTTCTTTTTGATCTGGAGCGGGCCCGCCGCGCCACGCTGCACAGTTTGGGCTTGGCGGGAGGAGCGGCACTGCTCTGCAGCGGGATAGGGACGATCTTGGGCTATGCCCTGACCCGCTTGAAGGTGCCGCTGTTGGCCCTGCTCAGCTTCATCGTGGACTTGCCCTATGCCCTGCCGGGCCTGATTTTTGCTTTGTCTCTCATCTTGGTGTGGTTGCCTCCTCCCCTGCCGGGGCTGAGCCTCTACGGCACCCTATGGCTGATCCTGATGGCCTACCTGGGGCGGTTCTCGGCCCTGGCACTGCAGCCCCTGCAAGCGGCGTGGCGCAGCTTGGATACCAGCCTTGAGGAGGCAGCCAGTATTGACGGGGCCTCCCTGCTGCAAACCTTTCGCCACATCTTGGTGCCGCTGCTGGCGCCAGCCCTGACGGCGGCAGTGTTGCTGGTATTTCTGCAATCTTTTGCCGAGCTGACCCTCTCCGCCCTCTTGGTGACCTCCCGCTCGGAGACCTTTGGGTGGCTCATCTTTGGCTTGCAACAAGGGGGCTATACCCAGCAAGCGGCGGCCCTAAGTACCTTGCTGCTGATCGCGCTCTTTGCCCTGGCCGCGGGGATCCAGGCGCTGCGGCGGCATGCCAAGCCAAGCTGAGGAGGGGATCCCTGCAAATCCTTCACGGATTGGGGCCGATCGTGGTGGTGCGGCGGATGGGTTGACCCTTTAGAGTCTTGCCTTCTACTGTTTTCACCCAGCCTTGTCCTGGCACAAATCGGTACTGCACAGAGGACTGGGTGCCACCAAGCAGATCCCCTTCGGCATTGAAAACATGAGCCTCGCGCTGCCATTGTCCTGGCCCCGTCGGTGTGCCCCTCGATTCGGTGGTGCAGGTTTGGTCGCGGGCATTGCTGAATTGGCCGCTGCGCTGCCAGCCTTGCCCCGCTTGGCCCTCAGTAAGGCTTGAGCTGCTGCCTACCGTCTCGCCCTGGGCATTGTGCACCGTGGTGCTGCCCTGCCGTTGCCAGCCCTCATTCGTGCGGGTGGTGGTGTGCTGATGGTTCAGGTTCCAGGTCTGACCTTGTTGGGTAGTGACTTGGCCGGAGTAGTCTCCTTCCACCCCCTGACCGGGAATGAATTGCCGGGATCCCTGGCCGGAATAGGTGCCACTACCCGATCTGCCACTTGGCCCGGTGCCAGTGTAGGTGCCGGAGTGAGTGAAGGTGCGCCCACCGCGCGGGGCCAGGGATCCACCCGTTGGCGTGGTGGCTGTGGCAGTGCGTTGACGGGGGCGAGCCTGCGCAAAGGGAGCAAGCGCCATCAGGAGGGCAGTAACCAATAACAGGCAAAAGCTTGCGGTTTTCATTTTCATTCTCATTTTTCGAGACCCCTTGAGAAATTGCCAATCATGACCCAGGCTAGGTGCTCACCTCATCTGACTCTGACTTTGGCCTGAAGGTTCACTTCCCGAGGGGATCCCAGCCAGATATAACCTGCTCTTAATGTCGGTGCTGTAATCTCAGAGGTGCCTTTAGCGAATGCGACTGCATTTTTCTATGAACACCCGTCGTACTTTCCTGGCTGTTGCGGCTGGCCTGGTGGCTGCTTCTGCTGCTGCTCTTCTGGCTGCCGACAGCTTTGCTCAGTCTCCTGCCGAAGTCAAAGTTTGGATTGCCTTTACCGATAACCGCCTGGATTGGGCCCGCGGAAAAGCGGAAGAATTCAACAAGCAATTTCCTCAATACAAAGTTACGGTCGAAGGCTACGGCAACTACGAAGAAATTCAGCAAGCCACCGACCTGGCCATTCAACAAAATGCTGCTCCTTCGGTGGTGCAGTGGTTTGAGGTGGGCACCCAGCGGGCACGGGATTTTGGTTACTTCAAGTCCATTGCCGATGCTCTGGGCAATCGCACCGAAGTGAACGGGATCCCGGTGAATTTCGACGATTTTATTGAGCCGGTGGTGAGCTACTACACCCTGGATGGCAAATTTACGTCCATGCCCTGGAACAGCTCCAGCCCCATTCTCTACTCCAACACGGCCATCTTGAAGAAGGCAGGGATCGAAAAGCCGCCGGCCACCTGGCAGGAGCTAGAGGCTGCCTGTCAGAAGATCATGGCGCTTCCCGATGCGCCGCAGGGCTGCGTCACTTGGCCCAACCACGGTTGGTTCTACGAGCAATGGATGGCCCAGCAAAATGCCCTCTTGGCCAACAACGACAATGGCCGTGCCGCCCGTGCCACCCAGGTCTTTTTGGACTCGGAGCCCTCAATTGCCATCGCCACCTGGTGGAAAGGGATGCATGACAAAGGCTACTACATCTACAGCGGCAAGCAGCGGGATTGGGCAGCCACAGAGCAGGCCATCCAGACCGGTACCGTCGCCATGGCCATCACCAGCAGCGCCGATGCCGCCAACATCACCAATGCCGCCAAGCAGAACAACATCGAGCTGGTCACCACCCGCATGCCCTACAACGCCGACAAGGGTTGGACAGGCAACTTGATCGGGGGAGCCAGCCTCTGGTTGGTGAAGGATCTGCCCAAAGAGGTGGAAGAGGGGGCGCTGACCTTCATGCTGTGGCTCAATAACACCGAAAATGCTGCCGAGTGGCACCAAGTGACCGGCTACTTGCCCATTCGGAAAAGCTCGGTAGCTTTACTGGAGTCGAAGGGCTGGTTCAAGGAAAACCCCAACTTCTTCACCGCCAGCGACCAAATTAATAATTCCAAAGTGACCCCTGCCACCCGTGGGGCGCTGCTGGGGGCCTTCCCTGAGATTCGCAACGTGGTAACCCAAACCATGGAGGATCTCATGGTGAAGGGCGGGGATCCAGCCCAGGCTATGGCCAAGGCCAACCAGGAGGCCAACCGCCTTCTAGCCGAGTACAACTCCCTCTACCAGTAACCTGGATGTCAATGGGCTGACGGTGTCATTGAGGGATGGGGGTGGGCGGCAGCCTGCCCCTTTTTGGGTTTTGACGAGGCTCTTGTGAAGAGCAAAGCCGAGGTGAGAGGCATGTTGGGATTCGTCCAAGTGTTGGTGCCGCTGTTGGCAGGGTTGCTGGGATCCCTCTGGATGGGGCTCCGTTTTCGACGCATCGAGTGGCCTGTGCCGGTGGGGGCAGTGCTGGGGGGCCTAGCAGGAGGGCTGGGATCCCTGATTTTTATGGCGCCCCTGGATTTTTGCACTTTTGAGCCGGAGCGCAAGGCCATCGACATGGCCTTTGGCGTGGGGCTGGTGCTGGCGGGCATGGCCATTCCCCTCTGGCCGCTGTTGGCGTGGACGCAGAAGGAGCAGGAGCGCCGCCTGGGGATCCCCGGCCCAGCTGTTCAGGAGAGGGGCATCTTTAAGCAGTGGTGGCTGGCGTGGCTGCTCTTGTTGCCCACCTTCACGATCTTGGTGGTGTTTCTCTACTACCCAGGGCTGGATACCTTCCGCCTTTCCACCCTGCTCACGTTTGTGGGGGCGCCGCGCAGCCGCTTCGTCTGTGTGGACAATTTCACCGGTCTGCTGACGGATGCCACCTATTTGCGTAGCCTCGGCATTACCTTTGCCATTTCGGCGGCCATTGTGGTGCTGGGGTTGAGCGGATCCCTGTTGATTGCCACGCTGGCCTACCAGCCGATTCGAGGGGCGGCGATTTATCGGGTGTTGCTGATCTGGCCCTACGCCATTTCTCCAGCGGTGGCCGGGATCATCTTCTTTATCATGTTCAACCCCTTGGGAGGGGTGGCCAACCATTTGCTGGGCCTGGTGGGGATCCCCCGTTTAAACTGGCTCAGCGATCCCAACTTGGCCCCTTGGGTGGTGATCTTTGCTAGCGTTTGGAAGCAGATGGGCTACAACATTTTGTTTTACCTTGCCGGCCTGCAAAACCTGCCCAAGGATCTGCTGGAGGCGGCTGCCATTGATGGAGCCGGGGCTGTGCGTCGCTTTTTTGCCATCACCCTACCGCTGCTTTCTCCCATCACCTTCTTTTTGGTGATTACCAACATGACCTATGCGTTTTTCGATATCTTTGGCACCATCGATTTGCTAACTGCCGGAGGCCCTTCCGGATCCACCTCGGTGTTGATCTACGAGATCTACAAAATTGGAGTGTCTTCTGGCAATTTGGGCAGGGCTGCCGCACAATCCATTGTCCTGTTTTTCCTTGTGGTGGGCTTGACAGTCCTGCAATTTCGCACCACCGAGCGGAATGTGACCTACGGCGGATAAGGGCTGTCTCTGCTGCAACGCCATCCAAGTTCTCAGCAGCTCCCACGTGATGAGCAAGGGAAAAATCGGCAAAAATGGGGGCAGAGAACCTAGGGATCCCCAATGGCTGCAAAATCCAACCCCTTGACCTGCTGGCACGACTTCGGAAAGCTGGGCATCCTGCTAGTGGTCACTTTGCTGCTTTGGCTCCTCTGGGGATCCCCGGCGGGCAGCCAAACCCGTCTCAACTTCAACAACGCCGATCTGCAGGGTCAGGATTTGTCCGGCCAAGATTGGCGGGGCAGCAGCTTTGTCAGTGCCAACCTGCAGGGCGCCGATCTGCACGGGGCCAACCTTGCGGGGGCGGCATTCACCAAAGCCAACCTGGCAGGGGCCAATCTATCCGGTGCCGACTTGAGCAATAGCCTCTTGGATCTGGCCAATTTGGCAGGAGCCGATCTCAGGGGGGCCAACCTCACGGGAGCCATTGCCGCGCGGGCAGTTTGGCAGGGCGCGCAGATTGCCGGCGCCGATTTCAGCGAAGCCTATGTGGATCGGGCGGCGAAGCGGCAGTTGTGTGAGCAAGCTGAGGGATCCCACCCGGTAACCGGTGTAACCACCCGCGAGAGCTTGAGCTGTCCTGGAAACCCACCCCAAAACCCGCAACCACGGCAAACGTGAAGAAAACAGGATCCCTGAACCCGGTCGGTCGGATTGGCCTCTAGATTGGGTGAGGTGTCGATAGTGCCCAACTATGAGCAAGCCCAGCTTTGCGGTGATCGGCCTGGCGGTGATGGGGGAAAACTTGGCCCTCAACATCGAGCGCAACGGCTTTCCGGTTGCCGTCTACAACCGCACCAGCTCCAAAACCGACCAATTCATGCGGGAGCGAGCCCAAGGCAAACAGATCACCCCCGCCTACAGCTTGCCGGAACTGGTGCAACTGATGGAGCGGCCCCGCAAATTCTTGATCATGGTCAAGGCGGGTGCGCCGGTCGATGCGGTGATCGACGAGCTTAAACCCCTGCTGGATCCGGGGGATATCATCATCGACGGCGGCAACTCCCTCTACACCGACACCGATCGCCGTGCCGAAGCCCTAGCTCCCACCGGGATCCACTTTGTCGGCATGGGGGTGAGCGGCGGGGAAGAGGGCGCCCTGAACGGCCCCAGCCTCATGCCCGGCTGTAGCCCAGAGGCTTACCAACAACTGGAGCCCATCTTGACCAAAATTGCTGCTCAAGTGGCGGATGGCCCTTGCGTCACCTACCTGGGGCCAAAAGGGGGCGGGCACTACGTGAAGATGGTGCACAACGGCATCGAATACGGCGATATGCAACTGATCGCCGAGGTCTATGACCTAATGCGCAGGGCCTTGAAGCTGTCGGCCTCGCAGATGCAGGAGATTTTTCAGGCTTGGAATGAAACGGAGCTGGAATCTTTCCTGATTGAAATTACCGCCAAGATTTTCCAAACCCTGGATCCGGAAACCGGCAAGCCTTTGGTGGATCTCATCCTGGATAAGGCCGGGCAGAAAGGCACCGGTTTGTGGACGGTCAAAGATGCTCTGGATCTGGGGGTAGCGGTGCCCACCATCGAGGCGGCAGTGCAAGCTCGTATCCTCTCGTCGATGAAAGAGGAGCGGGTGGCTGCCTCTGCCCAGTTGAAAGGGCCGGACGCCACTTTTGAAGGGGATCCCGATCGCTTTATCCAAGATCTGCGCGCCGCCCTCTACTGCTCCAAAATCTGCTCCTATGCGCAGGGGATGGCCCTGCTCAAAAGAGCCACTGTTGCCCACGGCTACGTCTACACCTTCAGTGAGATTCCGCGGATTTGGAAGGGGGGCTGTATCATCCGCGCCCGCTTCCTGGGCGAGATCCAGTCGGCCTACAAACGGGATCCAGAGCTGGTGAACCTGCTGTTGGATGAGGAATTCGAGCAGGCCATCCGGGAGCGGCAGGGATCCTGGCGGCGGGTGGTGTCCACGGCGGCTGCCCTGGGGATCCCGATCCCGGCCATCAGCGCTTCCTTGGCCTACTACGACAGCTACCGTACCGCCAACCTGCCCCAGAACCTCACCCAAGCCCAGCGGGACTTCTTCGGGGCCCACACCTTCGAGCGCATCGACAGGCCGGGCGTCTTTCACCATGAGTGGAGCACCTGTTCCCGTTAGCAACGGGTAGCATGAGGAGGTCTTGGGATCCCTCTCTGGCCGGGGATCCGGAGGCGGGAGAATCTGTTTGATTTGATATGGACATTAAATTGGCCGTGAATGGCACCCTGATGCGGGGGCTACCCCTCAATGAGAACCTACTGCAAATTGGGGGTCGCTTTGTGCGGGAAGCCCAAACAGCCGCTTGTTATCGGCTTTGGTCCATCGACGGTCTTTATCCAGGCATGGTACGGGTTTGCCAGGGCGGTTCTGCAATTGCTCTGGAGATTTGGGAAATCCCTGCCCATGGGTTGGGTCAACTCCTTTTGCAAGAGCCGCCAGGCTTGTCAGTGGGCCGCATTCTTTTGGCAGAAGGGGAGGAAGTGCTGGGGATCCTAGCCGAACCCTACCTGTGTGAGGGGCAATTGGACATCACCGCTTGGGGGGGGTGGCGAGCCTACATCGCTTCCAGAAATAGACAGGAATAATCGCATTTCACCAGCTTTTCCCAGTCGCAGCTTCGACATCAGTTGACCCGCTGGGGATCCCGCCACAGTACCTGGCCCTGCCGCATCGTCAGCACCACATCTGCCGGGGTAACCCGAGTGAGAATCGACGCAATTAGATGACGACTGGCCCGCAAATGAGGACGGGTGAAGTCCAGCACCACCAAATCGGCGGGCAGCCCCACATCCAAATAGCCGTACACATCGGATCCCAGTAGAGGCCGTAAATGTCGGATGTTGCTGGTCACCATCTTCAAAATCTCGACTGGATCAGGGCGCACCGCATCTCCAAACTGGCTTTTGGCCACTTTGTAGGTGAAATCCAGCTCTGCCAAAAGGTTCGGGCTATTCAAAAGTCCGTTGTCGGTGCCTAGCAAGAGATTGGCCTCACTCTCCAGCAGGCGGGCAATCGGCGGGAGAGGCAGTCCCAAGTTGGCATTGGCCCGTGGGTTCAAAACGACATTCACCCGATGCCGGGAGAGCAATTGAATTTCCGCTGCGTTGGCCACCGTTGCGTGAATCACCCAATGGGGACGGTAAAAATCAAGAGCACGCTCCAAATCTCCCCGTCCGGCGATGGCCAGACTGACCTCTCGATACCCCTCATTTTCCAGACAGTGGATGGCCCGCAGCTTGCCTATTTTCTCGGTCAGGTCGTGGATCTGCCGCCAGGCGGGTTCCGTCAAATCGTTCAGGGTGCTCTCGGAAAATCCATCTGCTACTGCCAGAATCTCTTGCAATTCTTGATAGGCTTGGGGGTTTAAGGGATCCCGATTTTGCCGCAATTGCTCCTCACTGAAAGGGAGGCTCTCAAACTGGCCCAAGATCACTGAGTGGATCCCGGTTTGGGCTGCAGCTTCCCGCAACAGTTGGCAGCCGTAGACCCCCTGCTCGCGAAAATCGATGTGTCGGATGGTGCCCGTTGCCGCCATGTAGCGCAGGTGAGCGGCGATGTGTTCCAGGTGCTGTTGCGGCGACTGTTTGGCTAACTCTCGATATTTGTAGCCGTCAGGTCGGAAGAACCCCTCTTCCAAAGTCAGGCCTGTCGCCCCATCCGGCAGACAGCTATCCCCCATGTGGGTGTGGCTGTTGGTGAAAGCCGGCAAAATCACCCAGGATCTCTGTTCCAACCCAACAATGGGATCCCCCAGTTCCATGCAGGTAACGGTGTCTTGTTCTACCCCGAAGCGGGAGCAGCGATGGGGAACCAGATCCGGGCCGGCCAGAACAACACCCTCTTGCCATTGAAAACCCATAAAACCCACTCGCAAAACTCATCAGACTTGAGAATGTTATCAGTGCCAAAAACGGGCTAACCGAACTTTGGGTGAGCGGGAAGGACTTTTGCCAGCATAAAGTGAAGCATCAAAACTTTGAATCGAGAAAACTGTAATTTAGACTACCAAAACTTCTCGATAGAGGCTATTAAATCCAGTAGTTGCTGCCAGGGGTTCAGCAGAGGTTCAGAACCTCACCGAGTCTGCTGGGTCTCGTCTTTCCAGAAAGCTTATTCACGAATAGGATTCTCAACATGAGCCGGCCATTGTTTCGTCATCTGTACACTCGTAGGCAGCTCCTTCGCTCTGGTGCTGCCGCCGCTGCCATCACCTTGACCTCACAGTTGTGGCGTGCCCAGGCCCAGAACAAGAAAGAGATCACCATCGGCTTTATTTACGTTGGCCCCAAAGATGACTTTGGCTGGAACCAGGCCCATGCAGAGGGAAAAGTTGGCTTGTCCAGCCTAACTTGGGTGAAAACCGTTGAAGAAGAAAATGTGCCGGAAACGGTGGCCGTGGAAGAATCCATGCGGGCCATGATCGAGCAAGATGGGGCAACGGTACTCTTTCCCACTTCTTTTGGCTACTACGATCCCCATATCTTGCGGGTAGCCAAGGAATATTCAGAGGTACAATTCTTTCACGCCGGTGGACTTTACATTGAGGGAGTGCATCCGAAAAACGTCGGTAGCTACTTCGGCTACTTGGATGAAGGCCACTACATCAACGGGGTGCTGGCCGGTTCCATGACCAAAAGCAACCGCCTTGGGTTTATCGCCGCCAAACCCATTCCCATTGTGTTGCGCAACATCAACAGCTTTACCTTAGGAGCCAAGAGTGTCAACCCCAACATCACCACTCAGGTGATCTTTACGGGAGATTGGGCTCTACCTGTCAAAGAGGCAGAAGCTGCCAACAGCATGGCCGACCAAGGCATCGATGTGCTCACCTGCCATGTGGACAGTCCCAAAATCGTTATCGAAACAGCAGAGCGGCGAGGTCTGATGAGCTGTGGTCACAACACCAGCCAAGCGGCGCTGGCTCCCAAGGGCTATTTGACGGGCGCTGAATACGACTGGACAAGCGTCTATACCCAGTTTGCCGAAGCCATCCAGGCGGGCAAAACCCTGATGAACGGTGGGATCCCCCACCTCATTCGGGGGGGTATCAAAGAGAAATTCATTAAAACTTCCCCCTGGGGATCGGCAGCCAGCGATGAGGCCAAAAAAGCTGGAGAAGCGGCCCTTGCCCAGTTGCAAGCTGGCTCGTTGGTCATTTACAAAGGCCCTCTCAAAGACAATACCGGCAAAGAGGTGATCCCTGCCGGAGTGGAATACGGCCAGCGGGCAATCGAGCTGGAATCCATGGACTACCTGGTGGAAGGCGTGATCGGGAGTATCTCTAGCTGATGGCTACCACCTCTTCTGCTGTTTCCCGCTCGGTTCCGCTGCGGTGGCGCTCCAGCCTTGAGCCGATCCTACTGCCCTTTGGGGCTTTGTTGGCCTCGCTGTTGATCTTCGGCTTGTTTTGTGCCATGGCCGGCGCAAATCCCTTCGCCGTCTATGGCTCCATCTACAGAGCTGCCTTCGGCAGTTGGTTCTCTTGGCAAAATACTCTGCAACGGGCGGCTCCCCTGATGCTCACCTCCCTGTGTACCATCCTGCCGGCCCGCATGGGGCTGGTGATCATCGGCAATGAAGGAGCTCTGGTGATGGGGGGGGTGGCAGCTGTGGCGATGGGGCTGTGGGCGGGATCCCTGGCTCCACCCGTGGTCGTTTTCCTGATGGCCTTGGCGGGCATGGTGGCCGGTGGCCTGTGGATCATGGTGGTGGGGGCACTGCGCCACTACCGGGGTGTGAATGAAACCATCAGCAGCCTGTTGATGAACTACATTGCCATTGCCCTGATGAACCATTGGGTGGGGGGGCCGCTGCGGGATCCCAGTTTCTTGAGCAAGCCCTCCAGCTTTGCCGTTGACGAGGCCAACATGTTGGGTCGGCTATGGGGCACCCGCATCCACTTCGGCTTGGTCTATGGCATCGTTGCCTGCCTGGTTGCCTATGTGTTGATTCAACGCACCACGTTGGGTTTTTCGGTGCGCACAATAGGGGGTAACCCAAAGGTGGCCCGAATGGTGGGGATTGCTGTCGGTAAACTCACACTGTTAATCACCTTTCTGGCCGGCTCCTGTGCCGGCTTGGCGGGCATGGTAGAGGTGGCTGCCGTACACGGGCGGGCCAATGAGTCCTTGACTGTGGGCTATGGCTACAGCGGCGTTCTGGTGGCCTTTGTCGCTCGACAAAACCCAGCCGCAGCAGTGGCGATGGCTATCCTCCTGGGAGGGATCCTGGCCAGCGGCAGCATTTTGCAGCGCTCCCACAATTTGCCGGATGCTACTGTGTTGGTGTTTCAGGGCATTGTCTTTTTGCTGATTCTCTACAGCGAATCCCTCTACGGGCGCTTCGACTTTTTTCGGGATCGAGAACCCTCAGAACCAGCCTAGATAACTGGCCCCCGAAGTAGCAATGATTTGGTCAAGTAACCAATTCAGTGGTCAGGAGAAAAACTCAGATGGAAACAGAAGCCCTAGGATGGTGGGGGATCCCCTTGGCGGTGATCGCCGGAACCTTGCGGGGAAGTGCGCCTTTTTTGTTCGTCAGCTTGGGGGAGTGTCTGACGGAAAAAAGCGGCAAAATCAACCTCGGCCTAGAGGGATCCCTGTTGATGGGGGCAATGAGCGCCTACGCCATCTCCTTCCTCACCCAAAACACGGCAGGCAGTGTGGTCGCGCCTTGGTTAGGGGTATTGGTGGCCGGGTTTGCCGGTTTAGCCTTGGGAGGGATCCACGCCTTTTTGGCCCAACAACCTCGGGTTAACGATGTTGCGGTGGGCATTGCTATGATCATCCTTGGCAGTGGAATGGCCTTTTACCTGGGCAAACCCTTCATTCAGCCCGCAGCCCCCCGGCTACCTGCCTTTGAGTTGGGAAATTGGAGCAGCAGTCCTGCCATTCAAGCTGCCCTAAAACTGAGCCCACTTCTGCTGCTGGGGATCCTCCTGGCCTTTGTCATGCACTGGTTCTTTCGCTCCACTCGTTGGGGCCTATTCGTGCGGGCTGTGGGCGACAACCCCGATGCAGCACGGGCCATGGGGATCTCGGTGCCCAAGGTAAGGGCTCTGTGCATCATGGCAGGCAGCTTCTTGGCAGCCGTGGGAGGAGCTTACCTGTCCCTATACTACCCCGGCAGTTGGACAGAACGCATTTCCAGCGGACAAGGCTTGATGGCCGTGGCCCTGGTGATCTTTGCCAAGTGGAACCCGTTGCAGTGTTTATTGGCTGCTTTTTTGTTCGGCGGAGCTCAGGCGATTGGGCCAGCCTTGCAGTCGGTGGGTGTGCAGTCCAACTACTACCTGTGGAATGCCGCTCCCTACGTGCTGACCTTGGGGATCATGATCCTGACCAGTTCTCCGCGGCGAACCCTGGCAGGCATGCCTGGGGCCTTGGGCACCGGGAAGTAGCCGACTGGCTATAGTCGAAGTGAACCCGATTTAGGGATCCCTGGTTATGACCGCTGTACAAACCCGACCTGCCAATACCCTGACTCTGAGAGAGGTTCACGAGCTCTTAGGGCTGTGTCGGGGAGATTCTTTAGAGTTCGAGGAAAAACTGGACTTACCCCCTTTGACTGAACGGGAGATTGAGGAGCTGACCCAACTCCAGGAATTGTATTTTAGCTATCTGGCCGATGACACTCTGAATGAAGGGCAAGTCAAATTTCTGTTTGTTTCTCCACTTCTCAAACTGGCAGGCTTTCTATCGAGCGACATCAAAATTAATCTAGAAGAAAATATTGCCGATATTATCGTTGAGGAGGAAGAAGGCCAAGTTGCCATCAAAGGTCGTGTAGACTTACTCGCCATTAGAAGAGGAGCAAGAGAGAGCTTTTGGATCCTCGTGATAGAAACCAAGGGAGGAACAGTAGCTACAAGCCTGGCCATCGCCCAATTATTGACCTATGCTTACAAAGGAATAAAAAATCAAGAATTTGTTTGGGGATTAGCTACAAATGGAGAAGACTACCAATTTATCTTGTTACAGCAAGGTTCACCCATTACCTACCATTATCTACCTAAGCTGGGATTGCTAGATAGCAAATCGATACATCGGCTTTTACAAGTTCTTAAATCCATTCGACTAACTCTCTAACCCATTCCATCTTCATCAGCAAAGGATTTGATCATGAGTGGACTCGGTGGCCTGAATAAAACTCCCAACGGTGTTGTATTGGGACTGGTGCAACTGCAGCTACCCAATGTGGTTACTCCCGATGATCTGGCGGCGCAAACCCAAAAGATAGTCAGTATGGTGGGGAAGGCTCGCCGCAGCATGCCCAGCATGGATTTGGTGGTCTTTCCGGAGTACTCTCTGCACGGCCTGTCGATGGACACTAATCCGGAGATCATGTGCCGACTGGATGGACCAGAGGTAGCTGCCTTCAGTGCCGCCTGCCGAGAGAACGATATTTGGGGCTGCTTCTCAATCATGGAATACAACCCGCAGGGTAATCCCTATAACAGCGGCATTATTCTCGACAATCGAGGGAACCTACAACTGTACTATCGCAAGCTGCATCCTTGGGTTCCCGTCGAACCTTGGGAGCCGGGAAATTTAGGGATCCCTGTCTGTGATGGCCCGAATGGCTCAAAGATTGCCCTGATCATTTGTCATGATGGCATGTTTCCAGAAATGGCCCGCGAGTGTGCCTACAAAGGGGCCGAGATTATGTTGCGCACTGCCGGATATACTGCCCCCATTCGCCACAGTTGGCAAATTACCAATCAGGCCAATGCCTTTTGCAATTTGATGGTGACGGCCTCGGTGTGTATGTGTGGGTCGGATGGCACGTTTGATTCTATGGGGGAGGGCATGATCTGCAACTTTGATGGCACCCCCCTGGTCATGGGATCCCATCGCCCTGATGAAATCATTACTGGCGAAGTGCGCCCAGATTTGGTGCGGGAAGCTCGCATCCATTGGGGTGTGGAAAACAACATTTATCAATTCGGACACCGTGGCTATGTGGCCGTCAAAGGCGGAGCCCAAGATTGCCCCTACACCTACATGCAGGATTTGGTGAATGGGGCCTATCGCCTGCCCTGGGAAGAGAAAGTGATCCACAAAGATGGCAGCGCCTGTGGATTTCCTCCTGCCACCCGCCTTTACCAGGAATCCTCCCTCACCGAGGCAGCTTATACTGGCTCTACTTGAAGATTTCGTCGATACTAGAGACACTACACCCGCGTAGACTGGGCAGATGAGGAGTTTAAGCAGGCCCTCCAGGAACGGCAGGGATCCTGGCGGCGGGTGGTGTCCACAGCGGCTGCCTTGGGAATCCCGTTCGCGTCAGTGGTGCGGAGCACTTTCCCGGCCATCAGCGCTTCCTTGGCCTACTACGACAGCTACCGTACCGCCAACCTGCCCCAGAACCTCACCCAAGCCCAGCGGGACTTCTTCGGGGCCCACACCTTTGAGCGCATCGACAGGCCGGGCGTCTTTCACCATGAGTGGAATGCCAGTTCGCGTTAGCAATGCCTAGCATGAGGTGTTCTCCAATCGCCTTCCACTCAGGAGAAGAATGGATGGCGAGCAGCCCAGCTCCGGCCAAAACAAGCCTCTAGACCTGTAGGCGAAAGGACTCCGCTCCACTAGCGCATTTGCCGAAGCCTCATGTGGCGATATAGTTGTTTCAGTTTAGGCTGAGACAGACGGGCTACTGAGAAAAACCTTCTGGCCTTCTGTATTCAAGGTTCTGGTTGTGGGTTCAATGTCCTAGGTCGTGTTGATCTTATGTTGAGATAGAGAGAATAATTTATGGAGGAAAGAGGATGAAGTTGGTTTTTTAGATGAAAACAAATGGCAGAAGATATTGGCTTTTTACAGACAGAAGAGAGAGTTAACATTGGGAAAGAAGCAAACTGCAAACAGTTTATTGAAGCAGTTCTTTGGAT
>NZ_JANSIN010000051.1:0-17659 GCF_047462115.1 Synechococcus sp. R50.1
TTTGGAAACAAACAGAATGCTATCGCTGCATAGTTGAACAGTGATGTTCAGCAGTGTTCAGCGTAAATGTATCAGGGCAGATAAACCCCTGGAGTCGGGGTGAGGATGTGAACTCGGTTGCGCCCTGCCTGCTTGGCCTGGTAGAGCGCGCTATCCGCCTGCTGCAAGGCAGCTTCCGGCTCCAGGCGGTAGTCTTCGCTGAGCACGACCCCACCGATGCTGATGGTAACAGGCAGGCTGCGCTTGGGGGAGATGTCAATGGGCCGTTTGGCGATAGCCTGCCGCAGAGACTCTGCGTAGCGACCACAGCGAGAGGGGCTAAGTCCGGGCGTAAGGCAAACAAATTCTTCCCCACCATAGCGGTAGAGCAGGCTGGAGGGCCGCAGTTGATTTTGCAGCCGCCCGACGATGGCCTGCAGCACACAGTCGCCGATGTAGTGGCCGTAGCTGTCGTTGACCTGCTTGAAATGATCCACATCCATCATCAGCAGGCAGAGATAGCGGTAGCGAGCTTCCCCGCGGGCTCCCACCTGCTTGAGCAAATGGGGCAGCGCCTGATCCAGAGCTCGCCGGTTCAACGCCCCGGTCAAGGGATCCGTCAAAGACAAAGACTCCAACAACTCATTGCGGGCTCGCAACTGCCGGTTGGCCTGGGCCAAAGCTTGGGTGAGCCGCTGGAGACGTAACCCTGCCCGCACCCGCGCCCGCAGCTCCTCAGGATCGACCGGCTTGGTGATGAATTCATCCGCCCCCGCATCCAGCCCCTCTACCCGAGCCTCAACTTCAGAACGGGACGTGAGCAAAATGAAATAGACGAACTGCCCTGCTGCGGATCCCTTGAGACGGCGACAGAACTCTACCCCCGATATCTCAGGCATGACCCAATCGCAGATCACCATGTCGGGCCACTCGCTCTCTTCCAAGCTTTGCAAGGGATCCCAAGCTGCTCGGGCGCTTTCCCAGCTTTCCACGTAGTACTGAGAGCCTGTGAGAACATTGATAATGTAGCAACGAACCACTGGGTCATCATCGACAACCCAAATGCGGGGGGTGCGAGCCGGAACAGAGCTCCAAAAGGCTTCTTCTGCAGGCCCAAGAGCCGAACCAGAAGGGTGGTATACAGAATCCAAGCCCTCCAGATCAAGGGATGGCATAGCTCAAAGAGGAACCGCCCATTGTAGTCGGATCCCAATCTTAGCGCCAACAGCTAGTTGGAACCAGAACCGGGAGCGGCCAGACAAGCATGGTTGGAGGCCCGCTCACGGAGCGCAAGGTGCAGTGCTTCCACAAACTGCCGCACCCGAATCGGGTCGATCATGGGAAAGGGATCCGAATAGCCTGTCGGCATGCCTGCAGAACGGGAAGACCGCTTCAGAGAACTGGCCACAATCACGCCATCTGCCCGCCGGATCAGGCTGCCGATGTTTTCGGCAGTAGCCCCCGAGCCGATGAAGAGCGGTACCTGAGGAGCAACTTTGCGGGCCAGCTCCAGCTCCTCCAGAAGGGGTGGCTTGCCGGTGGCCCAACCGGAAAGGATGATGGCATCGGCCAGGCCGCGCTCCACCGTGTCGGTAATAGCCGCATCCAGACTGATGGGACCTAGGGGTTGGGCGTGTTTCACCAGCACATCGGCGAAAATCTTGATATTAGCCCCCAGCTCCCGGCGATAGCGCAGCAGGCGGTGGGCATTCCCCTCAATGATGCCTTGGTCGGTCACCATCGCCCCGCAGAGCACATTCACCCGGATGAACTGCGCCCCCACACAGGCGGCAATTGCCAGAGCACTGCAGCCATCGTTGCGCAAGACATTGATCCCAACCGGCAGCGAGACCAGGGTTTTCAGCCGCTGGACGATGACGGTCATGGCGCTGACCACCGCTGCGTCCACCCGATCCTTGGCAAAGGGGGCATCGTAAAAGTTCTCGACAAGGATCCCGTCTACCCCTCCTGCAGCCAGGGCAGTAGCTGCCTGTTCTGCCTGAGCGATCACCCATTCCAAGTCCCCCCCCCAACGGGGTGAGGTGGGCAGCGGCAACAAATGAACCACCCCAATGACCGGATGGGGGGTTTTGAAGAGGTGTTGCAGCAGGTTCACCGGCAAGCTTCCTCAGGGATCCCTAACGATCTTACGCCTGGATCTGACCCACAGGGGTATTCTCTGGGGGAAGTGTAACATCAGGGCTGGGGGGAGAAGAGCGGGCTAGGCCTCGGAGCAATTGCGGCACCATACCCGGCCCTTCGTAAACCCAGCCGGTGTAGACCTGCAGCAGGCTGGCTCCCGCTTCCAGTTTCTCCAAGGCGTCGGCCAAGGTGAAGATGCCCCCCACTCCGATGATGGGCAATTTTCCTTGGGTGGAGCGGTGGATGTAGCGGATGACTTGGGTGGAACGCTCCCGCAAGGGGGCACCGCTGATCCCGCCGGCTTCTGCAAGGATTGGCCTAGACTCCGCTGGTGCAAAGGGGATCCCGCGGCCAGGCAGGAAACGGGTTTTCAGGTTATCGCGGCGCAGGGTGGTGTTGGTGGCCACGATCCCGGCCAGTTGATGGTCTTGGGCCAGCTCCAGGATGCTGTCGATGTCGGGCCAGTCCAGATCGGGAGCGATCTTCACCAGGAGGGGTTTTCGCTTCTGATTTTCCCGCTGTAAGGCAGATAGGATGGGCTCCAGTTGCTCAGCAGCCTGCAGGGATCGCAGCCCCGGCGTGTTGGGGGAGCTGACGTTGACCACAAAGTAGTCCCCCAGCTCCTGGAGCAGCTGGAAGCTGGCCAGGTAATCGGCAGCCGCTTCTTCCAGAGGGGTGATTTTGGCTTTGCCCAGGTTAATTCCAATGGGGATGGGACGTTGCTGTAGCCGGCGCAACCGTTCCGCCAGAGCCGCCGCCCCTTGGTTGTTAAAGCCCATGCGGTTGAGGGCGGCGCGATCTTGGGGCAGTTGAAACAGGCGAGGTTTGGGGTTGCCCGGTTGGGGCTGAGGAGTGATGGTGCCCACCTCTACAAAACCAAATCCTAGGCTGGGCCAGACGCCCAGAGCCAGGCCATCTTTGTCGAAGCCCGCAGCCAATCCAAGGGGATTGGGAAAGGTAAGGCCCCACAGCGACACCGCTAGCCGGGGATCCCGGTAGCAAAACAGTCGCTCCAGAGCCGATAGGATCCCGGTGGCCTGGGTGGCATCGATCCAATGCAAGGCGCGCAGCAGGCCCATCTTGACCGCTTCCGGGTCGGCTCTCAGCCCAGAAAAAAGCAGAGGCCACAACACATCTCGGTACAGGTTCACCGCAAAGACCCTCTACAGGTAAACTGCCCCTTGGCTGTAGCTTGCTTCCGCGTCGCAAAAATCGGTGAGCAACTGATGGACTCCGGGCTCACTGCCAGCTAAGGGATATCCCATTGCAGCACTCAACGGTAACCTCTCTGGGCTTGCTCTTTGCCGGAGATGGAGTCCCTTTGCCGCTCAAGGCTGGCTCCCCAAACTGCCCCCAAGAGTAAGGTTACCAGCAGGTGAATGCGGCCATCCAACATCACCACGTCCAAAAGCCCTGAGGCAAAAAATGCCGTCAAGGCCAGCAGCATCCCCAACAGGACGCTTTCTTGCGAGCGCCGCCAAGCTTGCCATCCCCGCGCCAAAATCCAACCCCACAGGATCAGGTGGCCCAGCAACAGCGGGATCCCACCCTCAGCCGCCAGGTGCAGGTACAAATTGTGGCAATGGCCCAGCAGCTCCGGCGGCTCCTGAGCATTATAAAGGGCGGCAAAGCTCTGCCAGCCCCAGCCCGTCAAAGGCCGCTCTCGCGCCATCTGCAGGGCAAAGTGCCAGGCATCCAGACGGTTAGCGGTGGAACTAAAATGGAGCGCCTGGGGATCGAAGGTGTCTGCCAGACGGCTCCAAATCAATCGGGGCACAACAGCCCGCCAGCCCGGCCAATCCCAAGCAGCAGCCAAACCAGCCAACCCTATGCCGACCAAGATCCCGATCCCCCACCAACAGCGCCGTAGGGCCAGCCCTATCACCAGCGCCAGCCCCCCCACTCCCCAGCCGTTGCGAGAGGCTGTCAGCAGCAACAAGAGGGATCCCAGCCCCAGCACAGCTCCCAGCCCTACTGCCTGTGGCCAGTCTCTATCGGCTCGATCCAGCCACAGCCCTGCCGCCAAACACAGGTGGATCACCAGGTAGATGGCCAGGATATTGGGGGAAGTAAAAGCTGCCGCCGGTCGCTCTCCCCCGGCAACCCCCGTAATCCAAACCGGCCCCCAGAAGAAGTGCCCCTGCCATCCCCACAGCACTTCTCCCCAACCCAAAAGCAGCATCAGCCCGCTGCCCAGCACCAACACCTGGGCCAACCGCCGACGGCCTACAGGATGGAACTCCGTCCCGCTGACGCGAAAGGACTCCGTCCCGCTGACGCGATCGGCCAGAACAGCGGCAAAGGCCGGCAGCATCAATAAAAAAGGCCAGTAGTTGAACATCCCTGGCAGGCTCAGCCGCCAATCTTCCCCCAAAAAAGCCACTCCCACTGCCGCCAGGCTCAGGAGAGCCGCCAGTCCAAACAAGGGATCCCGCAGGATCGCCCCACCATAGCGGGTATAACCCTGGATCGTCCCCACCAAAGCCAAGAGTAAGCTGGGGGCCAGATTCACCGGGATCAGCGCCGCTGCTGCCAGCAGCCAGCCCCTCGGCTGAGAGGGCAAGGGATCCGGCGACAACTCGGGAGACAAAACCGGTGCCGAAGAAGACATCACTCATCCTCGATGGGGATCCCTGGCCTTACCCGCCCCTGGCCGAAGTAACGCCCAAATTGCAGCTCGTACACCTCATCCTCATCCTGGGTTTCTACCCACAGCTCCGAGCGGGCATAGCCCACGCACAGCAGCCCATACCCCTGCTCCTTCAGCTTCCGCGAGATGCCCATTGCCTCCGGCTGATACAGGGATCCCCGCCGTACCCGCACCGCACAGGTGGTACAGGCGCCGTTGCGACAGGCAAAGGGCAGTTGGATCCCTTGGGCCTCGGCGCTGGCCAAAATGTATTGATCCGCCGGCACCTGGATCAGATAGTGGGTGTCCCGTTGGCGGTCATGGATGTGAACCGGGTAAGAAGGGACAGAAGAGAAAGGACGCATCGAGAAGTGGCCTTTTTGCAGAGATCTTTATTCATGATTCCACAGGATTCTAGCCACTGCCCTGGCAAGCCCGAATTGGCTGGGGATCCCCAGGAGCTGAAGCCGATCTGTTGGTGGTTCTAAAGATAAACAAACAGACTTCGAGTTGGTTGTTGAGATAAGCTACAGGTAGGCCTCCCAAGGAGAGCATCCCATGCTGGAAACCCCCAATGCCAATCTGGCCTCACCGGAAAAACCTTCGCCTTCCCTCTCTGCCGAAACCCTCAACAAGCTGATCGAGAGCAATGCTGAAAGTCGGCCTTGGGGCAGCTTTACAGTGCTGGAAGAGGGCCCTGGCTACAAAATCAAGCGGATCGTGGTGCTGCCCAAGCATCGCCTCAGCCTGCAGTTGCACTACCATCGCAGCGAACACTGGATCGTCGTTGCCGGCACCGCCAAGGTCACCTGCGGAGATGAAGAAAAGCTCATCACGGCCAACCAATCCACCTACGTGCCCCCTTGCACCAAGCATCGCCTGGAGAACCCTGGCGTCATCCCTCTGGTGATTATCGAGGTGCAAAACGGCCAGTACTTGGGCGAAGACGACATTGTCCGCTTCAGCGACGACTACGCCCGGGTTAACGGTGGGCAAAAGTAGCCAATCTCAAATGGCCTAGGCGAGCTCTTCGCTGCTGAGGATCGCGATCCTCTAGAACAGCATCACCAGCAGGGCAACCACTAACAACAGCACAGCCCACATAGCCTGCCAGAAGGGATGGTAGCTGGTGATGAGCTGGCCATGGCGGCTTTGAAAGCGGGCCAGATCCAGGTAAGGGGCCACCCCCCGTCGGAACCACCCCACCGCGGATCCCTCTTGGCCGATTACCCCCCCTGCCTGGCGCGCTCCAAACAGGAAGTTGCCCAGCAGCCCAAAGCGGGAAGCATAGCGCAGGAAGATCATCCCTGTCTCATCCTGGAACTTGAGATCGGAGCCGAAGCGATAGCCCGGATCCCCTCGCCCGATCACCCGCCCCTCCAACTGCATCGGCAACCCGCGCAAGGGGCTGGCGTAGGGATTGCTCATGGCCTTCAACACGGTCAACGCCGGCGGGTTTTCTAAGCTGGGGTACATCACTGTCATCTTCAGCAGCAGGCCCAAGCCCACCCCCATCAGGGTCAGCCCGGCAAACATTTCATAGAAGCCCACCTGCAAGGCCGGGATCCCGAGCAGTGCCCCCGCGATTGCCCCCAGCCACTCGGCGTTCAACAGCAGTATATCCAGCAGAAAGTTCCCGTAGAGCTGTTGCCGGTTGAGCTGCTTGCCCTGGGCAACCACGCTGGCCATATCGAACTCCACCGGCAGATCCAGTTGCTCCGCATAGGTGCTCAGCGCCCGTACCCGTTTGCCCGTGAGGGGATGGGTGGAGTTCAGCTCCATCCACCAGGCCCAAGGGTTAAACAGATCCCACAAAAATACCCTGCCCACCTGGCCGGGATCCGCCGCCACCCGGTAGGCCGTCCCTGCCATCACCGCCGCCTTGGCATCGTAGATCCCCAAAGCCCGCGTTCCTTCCAGCAGGCGAGCACTGCGCTGTCGGGTTTCCTCATCCCGCTCCCGCTCTCCCTCTTGCACAATGCCGTAGGCAATTTTCACCAAAGCCCGCGAGAGCCCATTGGGGTTGCCGGTGGTTTCGGCGGCAAAGTGGTCGGCAAAGTACTCCCGCACCCGCGACAGATACAGCAACAAGTAGGAGCCGGCCACATAGAAAAAGTAGGCGACCAAGGCCAGGAAGCGGAGGCTTCTGTCCACTTTGTCGTCGCCGCGCGCATTGCGCATGTAGACGTAGAGAAGGTAGAGAATCTGCACCAGCGTGGAAGCCAGGGTCATGACGGCGAAATCCCAGTGGATCACATGCCCCAGCTCGTGGGCATAGACCGTAGCCACCTCTTCATCTTCCAAGTAGGTGAACAACCCTTCGCTGACGACGATGCGGGCCGTATCCGGCAGGCTGCCGTAGGTAAAAGCAGTGGGGTTTTGGTCGCGGATCAGCCCCAGCTTCGGCTGCTTCAGCTTGTACTGGCGGCAAACCCGTTGAATCACCTCTGCACTCTCTGGGCTGCGACGCCCAATTTCCGCCAAGCTCACCCACTCGGTGCCATAGAGGCTGTGCTGGATCCAGTCCATCAGCCAGGGAGACAAGAAGAAAATCAAAGCGTTGAAGGCGAGGGTGAGCAGAACGGCAAGGATGAAAAAGCCCAAGGAAAATCCCCCCTCTGAGACGCCCAAGATGGCCAGGAAAAGCACAAACACCATGCCAAACAACAGGCTCAGAGTCACGCCTGCGGCCATTGTCAGGTTGCCGGCAAAGCTGGCCAAAATCAGCGAGACCCCCACCTGAGGCGCGCGGTAGCTGCGCTTGGTTTGCCCAATTTTGAGACCTGAGGTGGCGGGATCCAATTCCGCTAGGGTGCGGCTGGGGTTGAAGCAATAGCGGCTCAGCCAAACGCTCAGTAGACGCAGCTCGTGAGGATTCAGGCTTTTCAGAGGCTCCAGCCACAAGGCCGCTTCCACCGATAACATCACCGTCGAGACGGCGCTGGGATTGCGAAACAAGGTGGGCAAGAGGGGCAGAACCTCCTGTTTTTGCCCAGAAGTGAGGCTGTGAAAACCCAAAACCGCCTGGCGGAGCAAACCAGGCGGCTGAGGAAGGTCGGCAGTAAGCAACTGGCGATCGCTGACAAAGCAGTAGCGGCTTAGATCCAGACTCTCTGAGAACTCCATCCCGGGATCCCATCTGGTCGTTGTCGGCTCCGGATCCAGCCTCACCTGAGTTTTCCAGTCGGCAGCCTGCTGGCCCATGGGGCGGCTGTAGAGGGCCAACCGTTTGACTTGGGGGTAGCGAGTGGGAATCGCCTTCTGGAACCAGGCCGTCAACTCCTCATAGTTGAGAGCAAGGCCGGCAGGGCGGTTGATCATAATGACGAGGGCATAAGCCTTGGGACTCTCCTGGAGCGGTTGGGCTTTGGCCTGTAACCTAAGGCGGGGATTGGCCAGCGCCTGCTCCAGCCACTGCACCACTTCCTGTTCGTTCATGGCCCTCTCCCGGATCTAGTGGGGTGAAGAAGATCAACTATTCATCAACCATTCAACTGTTGCCTCGGTTGCCGACTGCCGATTGGCCTCACGGGAGCTATTCTGGCATTTCCTCCCGTTGACGGGATCCCCATCCTCCTACCAGCCCAGTACAGTTCCCCTTCTGGGAAAGCATGAGAACCTGAGCTTTGGGAATTTTTGGCTACAAAATCGAGCGCTGCCCTTCTGGGCTGATACCAATAATGGTGAGCTGGCAATCCAACACTTTGAAACCGTACTTTTCTGCCACCTTCTGGGTGATGTTAAGAATGGCGTTGTTTTTGAACTCGATCACCTTGTTGGTCTTGACGCACACCAGATGGTGGTGGTGGTGGGGGGCCGGCTGGTTGATCTCGTAATGTTTGTGCCCTTCGGTCAGTTCCAGTTCTCGCAAAATGCCCATGCGGGACATCAGCTTGACGGTGCGGTAAATGGTGGAAAGGCTAATGTTGTGGCCTTCTTCCCGCAACTTTTTGTGCAACTCCTCCGCGCTCAGATGCGTGCCCTCAGGCAAGTTTTGAAACGTTTGCAGGATGATCTCCCGCTGCCGAGTGGCTCGCCAGCCTTTGGCATTGAGCTCTGCCTTGAACGCCTCTTCGGTGTAGACCATGATGCCGCCCCTCCGCTGTTGGGCAACGTCGCCGTAACAGTCAATAAGTTCTGTAATTGATAATAACTTCATTTATGACGACACCACCCGACTTGGTTGCTGAAGACATCGTTCAGGCTCAGTTCAGGCCCAATAGAACAGGGACGCAACTGAGGCGCATGGGCTGCCGGGAGAGCCTCGGGAAGGGTGCGGGAAACCCAATCCCTCATCCATCCGGGATGAGCTAGCCTACAGAGCAGAGCCATGTGGCGGACTGTTTCTGGTGTTCGGGCGCGCCTAGGCTAACATACTCAAGAAAAGGCCCGCGGCATCCTGACGGCGTTAGCGAGCGTAGTGATCGGGGAAGGAAAACGAAAATGCGGTTTGAGCAGCCCAAAACCTATTCCATTTCTCTGGGTGGCTGGGGGTTCTGGCTGGGATCCCTGGCGTTGGCAGCTTTGCTGACCAGTGTCGGGCTGGGGTGGCTGGTCGCCGGATTGGTGGCTCTGTTGCTGTTTTTGCTGTCCTTGCCGGTATTGGTGCTCCTGGCCTTTCGCTGGTGGGCGCGCCGCTGGATTACCACCGATCGCTGCCCGGTGTGTGGGTCGGAATCGCAAGCCATTGAGGGCAGCCGTTTCTTTTGCCCCAATTGTGGAGAGCCGCTGTTTGTTGCAGACGGACGTTTTTATCGGCAAACGCCCCCCGGCACCATCGATGTAGAGCCTGTGGAAGAGGGTGGCTGGGAATTGACGAGCTGATGCCCCCTCGGTTGCCGGGATGTTTAGAGGGTGTTTTCCGTGAAAAGTGCTATGCCTGCGGCACCCCATGGTGCTACACAACACTGTTGCTCCGCAACGCTGACGCCACAGCACGAACGACATCTGCGGGGCTGGCCCGGTAGGCGGCTGGTTTCGAGCTGGGTTGGACTGTTCTCGGCGGCAATTCTGTTGCTGGGTTTGTCTCCCCATTCCCAGGCGACGGAGCAGGGATCCCTGCAACCTCAGGTGGAAACTTATCTGGCTCAGTTGGCCGGTCGGGGGTTTTCGCCCGCGGCTCAGGGGGTTTGGCTGCAGATGGAGGATCCTTCGCCTCAGCGGGACAGAATCCTTGTTTTGGGACAGCATCAGGGATCCACACCCTTGCCGGCTGCTTCTTTGACCAAGGTGGCAACGACCCTGGCCGCTTTGCAGCACTTTGGCCCGCAGCACCGCTTTGTTACCACCTGGCTGGCCACTGGCCCCTTAACTGCTGAGGGAGTTCTACAGGGGGATCTCTGGGTTCTGGGGGGGGAGGATCCCTTGTTTGTCTGGGAGGAAGCCTTCTCCGTCGGCAACCTGCTCAATGCTCATGGGATCCGCCAGGTGCGCGGGGATCTGGTGGTGGTGGGCCGCTTTTACATGAACTTTTCCCGGGATGTGGCGCAATCGGGATCCCTGTTGCGGCAGGGGCTGGATGCGCGGCGTTGGTCACCAGAAGCGGAGGTCCAATTTCAAACCTTACCCCCCGGCACGCCCAGACCGCAGGTGGAGATTTTGGGCTCGGTACGGGTTGCCCAGCAGATCCCGCCCGGCGCTCAGGTTTTGCTCAGACATGAGTCCCCCCCCCTCATTCACCTGGTCAAGCTGATGAACCTCTACAGCAACAATTCCATGGCCGAGATGTTGGCCGATGCAGTGGGGGGTGCTAACCAGGTGGCGCAAATTGCCCGAGCCATCACCGGGATCCCGGCAGAAGAGCTGCAACTGATCAACGGCTCCGGGTTGGGGGTGGAAAACCGCATTTCGCCGCGGGCCAATGTAGCTATGCTTCAAGCCATCCAGTCTCTTCTGGAGGAGCAGGGGCTCTCTCTTGCCGATGCTTTTGCCGTCGTTGGCCAAGATGTGGGAGTGTTGGAGCGGCGTCTGTTGCCAGGGATCCTAATTGCCAAGTCGGGCACCTTGAGGAGCGTCAGCACCTTGGCGGGTGTATTGCCAACCGAGCAGGGGGACATCTGGTTTGCCCTGATGAATGGCGGATCCGATCTGGTCGGCTTTCGCACCCAGCAGGGACAATTCCTCAGCCAGCTCCAGTCCCAATGGGGATCCCCTGCCACCTTGCCTGAGCGTTGGATCCCTCGCTCTGGGGATACGGGATCCCGCACGGAGCTGAACCCCCGTCTTTGAAACTGGGCGTCAACAGCCCTCAACCCAGAAACCTCGTCCAGCAATTCCCGATGGGGCGTACAGGGATCGAACCTGTGTAAGGCAAATTATGAGTTTGCTGCCTAAACCGCTCGGCCAACGCCCCTGATTCTTTTACTCTAGCGTTTACTCTAGCGCCCTTGTCTCCTCCAGAAGCGGCTGAAAACAGGATAAGCTGCATGTCGGTGGTTAGGATCTGACGCCATGGCTTCGCCGCGTTCTTGGCAGGGGCAAATGGCCCTGGGCTTGGGGCTGATTGTTTTGTCCTCGGCTCTCTGTTTCGGTTTCTTGGCCGTTGGGCAGCACTATCTCTACGGGGATGGATCCGCTGCGGATTTTCAGCCCGCCAGGGAGAGTTTGGCTTTGTCTCCCGCCCCCAGTACTGGGCCTCCGACGGCACTGCCCCTCACTACCCCCCCCTCTTCCGACAGCAATCTTCCTGAGGGATCCCCGCTGCAGCTCTGGCTTGTTACTTTTTTAACCGTGTTTGTGGCGGAAATGGGCGACAAAACCCAGTTGGCAACCTTGCTCATGAGTGCCCAATCCCAATCGCCTTGGGCGATCTTTTTCGGTTCCGCCGGTGCCTTGGTGACCGCCAGTTTGCTCAGCGTAGTGTTGGGGGAAGGTCTGGGGCAAGTCATTCCCCCAGGCTGGCTACAATGGTTGGCGGGTGCAGGGTTCCTGGTGATCGGGGGCTATGTATTATGGCAGGAGTGGCGAGGGGATAATCTCCCAGAAGGCTAGCCCCCCTGAGCAGCCGATGCCAACCCGGCAGGACAGAGTGGAGAACAACCGAGGAACGTGTTGATCCAAGACAACGACAGCCGAACCCCGTCTTTTTTGCTGCGGCAAATGGCCGGACGGGCCGCCCTAGTGAGCTTTGGCTCGATTCTGCTGGCCGAAATGGGCGATAAAACCCAATTGGCGACCCTGCTCCTCAGTGCCCGCTCGCAAAACGCTGGGGTAATCTTTTTGGGCGCTGCTGCTGCTTTGATCAGCACCAGCCTAATTGGGGTGTGGGCAGGAGCTTGGGTGGCCCGCCTGATCCCACCTCGCTGGATCAAAACCCTGGCAGGCGTGGGGTTTGTTGTGATGGGCCTAGTCTTGTTGTGGGGATCCCTGCCCATAGCCGGCTGAGCAGAGGGCTTCAGGATGGCTTCGGCAAAGCGTGATAGGATTAAGAGCGCCTCACTTTGACACTTCAAACTGAGGACCTTCACTTGAGTCCGGACAACCGGTCAGGAAAACCAGCATGGCCAAAAAACGCAATCTGAAGCGGGAAAAAGCCGAGCGCAACCGCGAATATGCCAAACAGTTCCAAAAAAGTCGTGCTCGCAATGGCCGCCGCTTCCGTTCTGCCCCCCGCGACAACGAGGCCAGCGCTGGCGAAGAACAGCAGTAAGGTTGTTTTTGTCGAGATGCTCTGTCGGTCAATCCTGTGAGCGGAGCTAGTTCAACAAACCTGCTATCGTATGCAGGGGTGGGCCGGAGCGGATAAGCATGAAATATCGACGGATTCTACTGAAGTTGAGTGGTGAAGCCCTGATGGGGGAGCGCCCCTACGGGATCGACCCCGAGGTCTTGAAGTCCATTGCCGGCGAAGTGGCCTCAGTGGTACGGGCCGGTGTGCAGGTGGCGATTGTGGTGGGAGGGGGTAACATCTGGCGCGGGCGCAAAGAGGCGGCTGCCCAAGGGATGGATCAGGCTTCTGCCGACTACGTAGGGATGCTGGCCACCGTCATCAACGCCTTAACCCTGCAGGATGCCATTGAGCGAGCCGGGATCCCCACCCGGGTGCAGACGGCCATCGCCATGCAGGAGGTGGCGGAGCCCTATATTCGTCGCCGCGCCATTCGTCACCTGGAAAAGGGGCGGGTGGTGATTTTTGGGGCAGGATCTGGCAACCCCTTCTTCACCACCGATACCACTGCGGCCTTGCGGGCGGCGGAGATCGATGCCGAGGTGATTTTCAAAGCCACCAAGGTGGACGGAGTTTACGATGCGGATCCCAAGACTCACCCTCAGGCCCGCCGCTACGATGTCCTCAGCTATCAGGATGTGCTGAACCGCGATCTGCGGGTTATGGACAGCACCGCCATCGCCCTCTGCAAGGAAAATCAATTGCCCATCGTGGTCTTTGACCTGACTACCCCTGGCAATATTTATCGAGTGGTGCAGGGAGAACCCATCGGCACTTGGATCGGACAGCGGACGGTCGAGAACAACGGGATCCCCAGCCCAGGAGAGTTGATCCCAAGTTAGGGGGGAAATCGGCCTTGAGAGTCCGGCGACGCCCTAGCCAGGATTGAGTCCGAAGGATAGCCTGGCTCAAGGGTGTGCTCAGGCCGTTTGGAGGGAAAGGCAATGACAGATCAGGTTCAGCATTCGGCCCAAAAGGATCCCGTCTTGCCCAAATGCTCTGCTGCCCAAGGCGCTATACCCAGGTCACCCCATGTTGCTACGCAACGCTTACGCGAACGCTGGGGTCGGCGTCTTTTGCAGAGCTTGATTTTCCTGTTGGTTCTGGTCGGGGGATTGGGCTACTGGCAGTGGCAGACCTGGCTCCAGCCGGTGGGCGGCCCAGAACCGATCCAAGTAACAATCCAGCCGGGCAGCAGCAGCCGTCTGATCGGGCAAAAACTTCGCCAGGCAGGGGTAATTCGCTCCGCTCTGGCTTGGGAGCTGTGGAGCCGCACCTTCGGACGGGATTGGGTGTTTCAGGCGGGCACCTACGCTTTGGATCCGAACCAAGACATGCTGGCCGTGGCCCAACAACTGCGGCAGGGAAGGATCCTGCAAAGACGGCTGACCATCCCGGAGGGTTGGCGCATCGAGCAAATGGCAGAGGCTTTGGCCCAACGCAACTGGCTGGCAGCCGATGCCTTCATTGCCGTAACCCGAGTGATTCCCCCCCTCGACTGGCTGCCCCCCAACTTGAGCTCACTAGAAGGCTACCTGTTCCCAGATACCTATCTTTTCCCCGCCGAACAGGTGGAGGGATCCTTGCCGGATCAAGAAAAGGCCCAAATAGTGGTCAACGCCATGCTGCAGCGATTTGTCGCGGTGGCCCTGCCCCTGTTTCGCCAGCACACCACTTCCCTGTCTCTGCACGAGTGGGTTACCCTGGCCAGCATTGTGGAGCGGGAGGCCGTGGTGCCGGAAGAACGCGCTTTGATTGCAGGTGTCTTCCTGAACCGGCTTAAGAAAGGGATCCCCCTGGGAGCCGATCCGACGGTGGAATATGCCTTGAATATCCGGCAAACCCCAGACCGCCGCCTCACCCTTGCGGAGGTGCGTACCCCCTCTCCCTACAACACCTACCTCAACCCGGGCTTGCCCCCTGGTCCCATCGCCAGTCCGGGCTTGGCCAGCCTAAAAGCCGTTTTGGAGCCTGAGCAGACCGACTATCTCTACTTCGTGGCCCGCTACGATGGCACTCACATTTTCAGCAAAACCCTAGCAGAGCACGAGGCAGCCCAATTGCAAATTATTCAAGAGCGTCGGCAAGCTGCCCAGGGATCCCACCATAGTCCTCAACCCAGTCCTTAGCCGAGGAGGGCTGACAGCAGTAGGCCGAAAACCTTACAGTAGTCAACATTGGCTACCTAAAGCTGGAATAGGCTGGTGAGCGCCAAGCCAAAAGTTGCACGAAACTCATGGACGCTTTGCGGTGTGGCGGACATGGTACTGGGCTTCCAAACACAACTCATCCTCAACCACAAGCAAACAACTCTAGCAGCTCAACATGCTGGGGTAGCCCGCCACGCCTACAACTGGGGCCTAGAGGTCTGTCGGCAAGCCCTGGAGAACCAGCAAAAACTCCCCACCGCCATTGACCTGCACAAGCGCCTGGTAGCTGAAGTGAAGCAAGCGCATCCCTGGTACTACCAGGTCTCCAAATGCGCCCCTCAGCAGGCACTCCGCAACCTGGAGCAGGCCCTTAAGCGCTGGCGCAAGGGGCTAGGTCAGTTTCCCCGCTTCAAGCGCAAGGGGGTGCAGGACAGCTTTTACCTAGAAGGCAGCATCCGCATTTCTGGCAACCGCATCAAGGTGCCCATATTTGGTTGGCTGCGCTGTGCAGAGCTGCTTCCGGCGACCACACCCAAGAACGTGGTCATCAGCCTTCGCGCTGGGCGTTGGTACATCTCCTTCAAGTACGAAGCTCCAACACCCCAGGTGGAGAAGACCGGAGAGGTGGTGGGAGTGGACTTAGGTATCCATCACCTGGCCACCTGCTCCGGCGGGGAAGTATTTGCGAATCCCAAGCCCTACCGCAAGGCCAGGCAGCGGCTGGCTAGGCTGCAACGGCGGCTGAGCCGCAAGCAGAAGGGATCCACCAACCGCAAGAAGGCGGTGGTGCAGTTGGGCAAAGCTCACAAGCGGGTGGCAGACATCCGGCAAGATAGTCTGCACAAGCTGACGACTTACCTGGCCAAGAGATACCGGGTGGTGGTGGTAGAGGACTTGCAGGTAAAGAACCTGCTCCAGAACCGCAAACTGGCGGGATCCCTGTCAGACTGTGGGTTCTACGAGTTGAGGACTCCGTCCCGCTATCGCGAACGGCGACAGCTAGAGTACAAGGCCCGGCTCTACGGCTGTCAGGTGGTGGTGGCGGATAGGTTTTATCCGTCCAGCCAACTGTGTTCAGGGTGTGGGCACCGACAGAAGATGCCACTGCAGGAAAGGGTGTTTTGCTGCCCGTGTTGTGGTCTGGAGCTAGACCGTGACTTGAATGCAGCCCTAAACCTGTTGCGGTGGTACAGAACTACCCCAAGCTCTGGGGGAAGTGACGCCTGTGGAGACTCCTCTGGCGGGGTGGTAGGGATGAACTCTGCCGCTAGTCATGGGTCGCTGAAGCAGGAAGGAAGCAGAAGCGCGGCAGGCACTGAACACTCTGGCAGTGTTTGTTAGCGTTTCGTAGGTCTTTCGGAGCGGATGGTACACAAACCTTGGTTCAAGCTCCTGCAACCGGATCTGGTGGTGGCCGGCACTGTCTTAAAGTTGCGGGCAGAAGACCTGTGGGCCTGGCAGGTAAAAGGCATCATCTTTGACGTAGACGGTACACTGGTGCCGAGCCGACAGGTTGAGGTGGATCCCGCTGTGGCTGCTTGGCTGGAGCAGTTGCGTCCGCACTTTCAAATTTGGCTGGTGAGCAACAACCTCAATCGCAGCCGCATCCAACAAATCGGAGAAAGCCTGAACCTGCCCTACATTCACCGCGCTGGGAAACCCTCACGGCGGGCCTTGCGGCGGGCCGTAGCCCAGATGGGCTTGCCGGTAGAAGCAGTGGCTATGGTGGGAGACCGCCTGTTGACGGATATTTTGGCGGGCAATCGACTGGGGTTGGTAACCGTGCTGGTCAACTCCCTCTTGTCCGAAGCAGTCGAAAAGAACCCTGCTACCCTCTAGGGGCTGCGCTTTTGAGAGATTTGAGAGTTGGACAACCGTAATTGTTTCAAACTGAATTGAAAAGGTTTCCAAGCACTCCCCCTTTCCTTCGCAAAGAGAGAAGACCAAAAGACAATCCTGCTGCTCGGAAGGACTTAGTCACTCCAGTTTAGGGTGAGACGCCTGGGCAGCTGAGAAAAGCCCTGTGGCCCCATGCATGTTTCATGCATGTTTTAGGTTTGGGTACAGTGTCCCAGTTTGAATCGAAATGACCAACCACAGGTTGTCAGCGCTGACAACTGCTGACCGGATGGGTAGCACATCTAAAAATCAAGACAAAAATCGAGAGAGATTTTCCAGACCTGACCCATCTGCCCCAATTTTTTGTAGAGTGACGGCAGGTGAGCCGGATCCCGCGTTGAAGCCCAGTAGGCGGCGGTGTGAGGGCGGTGTGAGATCCAAAGGTCAAGCATGCGAACCATCCCTATTGTCAAGTCCGCCATGCAACGGCTAAAGTCCATGCTGCAAAAATCCCTGCGTTCTGCTCCGACTTCCCCCGGCTCCAGATCCTCGCTTGTATCCAATGGACGGAGCCTGATCAAGCTGGGCAGCTTTCTGGCCTTACCTTTGATATTCTCGACATTGCCCGGTTGGGCTTTAACATTGGTGGCGCGTCCAGATCTGCGCGACCTCAAACGTGCAACCGTGTTTCGGGTGGTCAACTACAACACCCTGGTTGTTCAGCTTGAAGGAGACTTGAATTTGCGGCTGGTGCAACTGATTGGGATCGATCCCTTGCCTGACCCGATCAACCCCAACTGGACAGAGTTGCGCGGACAAACCCCTCTGGCAGTTTACAATGCTGGCCAATATCTGCAGACTGCTCTGCTGGGACGTGAGGTGTTTTTGGAGTTGGATCCTGCCCTAGCCCCTGCTCCCACCTTGCCTGCCTACGTTTGGCAAGCCAATACCCTCATCAACCAGGAAATGCTGTTTTTGGGGCATGGCCTGTTGTCGCCACAAACCGATGGCTTGAAGTACGGCCCCATTCTTACTGAAGCTGCCGATGCAGCCAAAAGACAAGGACGCGGCTATTGGACAACCTACGGCCCTCGCTAGAGACCAAGCCAAACCCAGAGCTGGAATTGCCGGCCTGTTTGTTGAGAATAATCTCAACAGCCATCTTCCGCCGGTCGGTGAGAGCATGACTCTAGTCAATAATAAGCTCAACTATACTGAAAATAATGTATAATATGTTCAGTACGGATTACTACC
>NZ_JANSIN010000052.1:0-17307 GCF_047462115.1 Synechococcus sp. R50.1
TCTAAAAAAACCAACTTCATCCTCTTTCCTCTATAAATTATTCTCTCTATCCTAACATAAGATCAACACGACCTAGGGATCCTCTTGTCGAAGATCCGCGTCTCTACACCCTAGCGGTTGCTCAGCAACGATGCTGAAACAAGAATCAGACTCATTTGCGTCTGTAGCCATTCCAAATCACGGCAACACTCCCCTCTCCCTTTGGAACAGAGGCTGGGGGTGAGAGCCCGGGAAACCCTCTCAGATGGATTTGACCGGTCTGCGCGCCCCTTTCATAGCCCTACCTGTCCTCAGTTCCCAATAGGTGCTCGCCAGATCCGGCTGAGGTTAAGAGAATCCCATAGCCCCCCAGCCCATCATTGACTATGATGCGGGCGTGAGGTGTGAATAAGTACCTAAACGATGGCAACCCAACGCATTTGCTTTGCTCAAGTCTCAGATGTCCACCTGATGCCCGAGACAGGGTGCCGCTGTTGGTGGATGTCGGATTCCCCTCGCCGCCAGTTGGAAGCAGCCGTTGCCCATCTCAACCAGGTGCCGGATCTGCACTTCGTGGTGTTTACCGGAGATTTGGTGGATCAAGCGGATCCGGAGAGCTTTCAATCTTTCCAGGAGATTGTTGCCCAACTGCGGGTGCCCTATTACCTCAGCCTGGGCAACCACGATATCGACACCCTAGGGAGAAAGGGACGCTTTAACCGGGATCAGTTTATCCGTTGGTGCCAAAGCCAATTTCCCCTGTCCCCGGCTCCCACCGGTTACGTCGATTACAGCCTTTCCCCTCTGCCCGGGATCCGCTTGATTGCCCTCGACGCCAGCTTAGGACGCTTCCCTTTACCTCAGGGCGTGCTCCGCCCCTCCCAACTGCACTGGCTGGACGAACATCTGCAAACGGTGCCGGAAGAATGGCTGATCCTACTGATCCATCAGCCGCCCTTCATTGCTCCCACCCAAATGGACGCGGTTTTGTTTCGCAAGTACCGGCTCCTCAGCGAACCAGCCTCGGCGCTACACGCTCTCTTGGCCCGTCACGGACGGGTGGTGGCGGTGCTGAGTGGCCACCTGCATGTGCCGAAGGTGTATGTCCGCGATGGGATCCCCTACCTGACAGCACCTCCTCTAGTGGGGCCGGTTTCGGCTCTGCGGGTGTTTGAGCTGGACGTGAACCCACGACGAGGGGTGTTGCGCTACCACTGGGTTAAGTTGCCGGAGTTGGATCCCAGCCCCCTCTGGCACGGCTTGGTGATGGGGATCCGACGGGATCGCTGGGGACAAATCCCTCTCCGGGCCAAGGGATCCCGCTCTCTCCCTCTGCCCGCTGCCGCCTGGTAATCAAAACCCCTAAAGCTTGACCGAATTAGTGTAGATTAAAAAAAGCAAAAATCGTCGAGTTCGGTGTCTTCCCCCTATGACAGCAAGCCTTTCTCCTTCTAGCCGCTGGGAGCTGGCGGCTCAAGCGCTGCGGGAGCAGTATCAACCTCAAGTGGCGTCCCTGAGCGAACGGTTTGAGCCTTTGTCGGCAAGCGACCTGCTCACCTGGGCGGTTGAAGAATTTGGAGATGGGCTGGTGCTGGCCTGTAGCTTTGGCCCGGAAGACCTAGTGCTGATCGATCTGCTCACGGCGATTAACCCCCGTGTTCGCGCTTTTTTTCTGGACACCGATTTTCACTTCCCGGAAACCCTACAACTGCGGGAGCAGGTGTTGGCGCGCTACCCCCACTTGCAACTGCAGATCTTCAAGCCCTTGCTTACCCCGGAAGAGCAGGCAGCTCAATACGGGCCAGAACTGTATCGCTCTGACCCCGACCTCTGCTGCAACATCCGCAAGGTGGAGCCCTTGAATCGTGCTCTGGCCGGTTGCACCACTTGGATTACAGGGATGCGTCGGGAACAATCCCCCACCCGCGCCGATATCGGCAAGGTGCAGTGGGACGGCAAGCGCAACCGCCTCAAACTCAACCCGCTGGCTGACTGGACAAATGGCCAAGTTTGGAAATACATCCTTGACCACGGGATCCCTTACAACCCCCTGCACGATCGCCACTACCCCAGTATCGGCTGCCTCCACTGCACTGCGCCTGTTGAGCCAGGGGCGGATCCCCGCTCTGGACGCTGGAAGGGCACAAGCAAGACCGAATGCGGCCTGCATACCTAACCCATGACTGCTTCCTCCATCCTTGAGGTGGCTCAGTTTGAAATTACCCCCGGCTCTGAAGCCGCCTTTGAAGCCGCCATCGCTCAAGCTTTCATCTATTTGCAGCAGACCGACGGCTACCAAGGGCACCAACTGCAGCGCTGTCTGGAGCACCCTCAGCAATACCTACTGCTCGTTCAGTGGGGATCCCTAGAGGCCCATCTGGTCAACTTTCGCCAATCGGAAAACTTTGTCCGCTGGCGTGCCCTCATCGGGCCCTACTTTGCTCGCCCACCCCAGGTGTTGCACTACCAGTTGCTGACCGGATCCCCTTTTTGATTTGAAATAGGGCACCTGTCCACTCTCCACCTAGGTTGACCCCAATGGGACAGGTTAAGATGTGATATTATTTGTTTCCGGCCTTCAGGCAGATGCACAGCGGCATCGCTCGTAGGGGCTGTTAACTCAGTGGTAGAGTACCACCTTGACACGGTGGGAGCCGCTGGTTCAATTCCAGCACAGCCCATGTCTTTGGCAGAAGCTCACAAGACTCTGCTCTGGGAGCGGGTTACCGTGCTGGGCCGAGCCTTACCCTGCAGGTCTTGCGAAACTGGGGATCCCTCGCCGCCACGGATTCTACTGGTAGATGTTGGCCGCTTTTAACATGTGGTAGGTGATCAGCAATTGAGTCAAAGCCAGGGGATAGCTCTGGAGCAGCTCGCCGGTGGTGCCGATCAATTGGCCGATATTGGGGTTTCCCTCTAAGCTACAGAACTTGCCCAGGTAAGGGATTTCGTTGCAGAGCATCCGCTCCAATTCGATCACTTGGCTGGCCGTAGCATGGGCATCAATCTGCAAAACATCGACGGGCTTGCCCATATCCCGATCCAAATCCAAACGAATGGCAGAGCTAAGGTGATTGTCGCGGGCATTGAGGATTTGCCAAAAATCTGGGTGAGGAATGGTGGGGCGCAGCACCAAGCGTGCATTCAGCAATACCTCGTCTTGGTCGGATCCCTCTTGGGGCGGGTAAAAGGTGACCACTACATCGGCCCATTGGCGCTGTGGACGAATAAAAGCCTCTGAGTCGGGTTCGCGCTTTTTGAGCTCTTCTCGCACTTGCTCTTCGGTATATCCGCGCTTGCGGGTGTCCCGCTTAATCTTCCAAAGGGCTCGTAAATGTTCTGGGGGAGCCAAATAAACCTTGACATCGTAGCTATCCCGCATACCACGGGTAAAGTAGCCCAGCAGCCCTTCGACAATCACGTATTTGTTGGGCTTGACATACTCTGGCGGGTCAAAGGTGCCGGTGCTGTGGTTGTAGACGGGCTTTAGGATCGGCTGGCCGGTGCGCAAGAGCGTCAGGTGCTGCTGAACGATATCCAGGTAGTTGCAGTCGGGATGGAGGGCTGTAATCCCCAGTTCAGCGCGTTGTTTGCGGTCGTAGCGGTGGTAGTCGTCGGTGCAGATGACAGTGACGTTTTCTTCCCCCAAGACTTGGGCAATGCCACGGGTGAGGGTGGTTTTTCCAGCAGCACTATCACCAACAATACCCAGAATAATCGGGCGCTGAGCCACGGATCCCTCTCCTGAATCGTGAACCTGGGGCGGAGAACTCCCAACAACACCGGCCAAACTCAACTTCGTTTCGACCTGCGGATGGCCCCGATCAGAGAACAGGGATTGTCGGTCAGCAAACGAAGTTAAGCAAGCATTATCGGCTCTGGAGGGTATTGGGGCAAGAGAACGTTACAGCTTTTTTCAGCGGAGCCCTATGGATCCCTATACTGGAGTAGAAGCACTGGAAGGCATCAAAGCAGCAAGGGTAGCATTAGGTCAGACCGCTAGAGGGGGAAGCAACCGATGGGATTGTTCGATCGGGTCAGCCGAATCATTAGATCCAATATCAATGCGCTGGTCAGCAGCGCCGAGGATCCGGAGAAAATCCTGAACCAGACCATTCAGGACATGTCTGAGGATCACTACCAGATGCGGCAAGCGGTTGCCCAGGCCATTGCTGCCCAGAAGCGGATAGAGCGGCAGTATGAGCAAGCACAGCAGAGTGTTGATGAGTGGCAAAGACGCGCCGAGTTGGCCCTGCGCAACAACAACGAAGCTTTGGCTCGGGAAGCGCTGGTGCGCAAGAAAACCTTTGCCGAGACTGCCCAAAGCCTGAAGCGGCAGTTGGATGAGCAGACTAAGCAGGTGGAGATCCTGAAGTCCAACATGACCAAGCTGGAGAGCAAGATCGCTGAGGCCAAGACCAAAAAGGACATGCTCATCGCTCGCGCCCGCGCCGCCAAGGCTTCCCAGCAAATCAATCAGGTTATCGGGCGGGTGGACGCCACAAGCGCCTTTGCTGCTTTTGAGCGTATGGAGGAGAAGGTGAACTCCCTGGAGGCCCAGTCGGCGGCAGTAGCCGAGCTGGCGGTGGACAATTTGGAAAACCAGTTTGCCGCTTTGGAGGCGGGTGGCTCGGATGTGGATCATGAGCTGCTGATGCTCAAGGCGTCGATTCAGGGTCAGTTGCCCTCTGGGGAGGCGAAGTCCTCAGGCCGACCTTCCACCGCAGGTGAGAGCGAGGTCGATCTGGAGTTGGAAAATTTGCGCAAGGAGATTGACCAGCTCTAACAGGCGGAATGTCGCTCTCCTCCGACTCTCAAGGCTTGCCGGGCTGAGTTTGGGCCGGGGGGTGGTAAGCTAACCAACAAGAACTCTGACAGCCCTTCTGCCGACCAGCAGGGCAAAGTCTGTCAGTAAAGCGTTCCACCTCGAGTGGCAGGGATCCCCAGAGGGTAATCAACCTGCGAAAGGGTCACAGCCTGCTTCCGGCAGGGCTGAGGTTAGTTTGCCTACGGTTTTGTGAGAGAACAAACAGCGATGACAACAGCAAGTATCAAGCCTCTCTTGGATGCCAAGCAACTGTTGCAGGCTTATGCGTCTGGCCAACGGGATTTTTCGGGCTCCAACCTGAGTGGAGCGCAGTTGAGTGGCGCGAATTTGAAGGGCATTATCCTACGGGATGCCGACTTGAGTGGGGCAGATTTGCGCGAGGCGGATTTGTCGGGAGCAGATCTCTCGGGAGCCGACCTGCGCGGAGCCAAGCTGCGACGGGTGAACCTGATTGGGGCTAAGTTGGTGAAGGCAGATTTGCGGGGGGCCAACCTCTACCGGGCCAAATTGCTCAGGGCCGACCTCAGCGAAGCCGAGCTGAACCGAGCCGATCTGCGGATTGGGGCCGATCTGCGCGGAGCCATCATCACCAACACCCATTTCCGCGGTGCCCTTTACGACGAGTACACCAAGTTCCCGGATGGCTTTAACCCCACAGAGATGGGCATGTAGCCGGGGCTTCGCTCAGGGGATCAGGTTCTGCCACAGTTGGGCCATGCCTTCAGCAGCCGCCACAAAGGATGGATTGTGCAGGTCGGGCTTGTTGTAGCGCAAGGGATCCCCTGCCAGATCGGTAACCCTTCCCCCCGCCTGCTCCACAATGCACTGGGCAGCGGCAGTATCCCACTCCATGGTGGGGCCGAAGCGAGGGTAGAGATGGGCAGATCCTTCGGCCACAAGGCAAAGCTTTAGGGCACTGCCCACAGACTTCACTTCCAGAGAGCCACAGCGCTGCCGCAGCCGCTCGAGGAACTGCTCCGTCTCCGGGTTGCTGTGGGAACGGCTGGCCACCACTTGTAGGGGTTCTTGGGCGTAAGGGCAGGTGCGGATGGGCTGTTCGTGAACGCAGGACGGAGTCCTTTCCCTCTTGCAGGCCCCCAGCTTTTGCGCAGCCGCGTAGGTGAGGCCCAGAGCTGGGGCATGGACGACCCCCAGGATGGGGATCCCTTCCTCGATGAGAGCAATATTCACCGTAAACTGGCCGTTGCGCCCGATAAACTCTCGGGTGCCATCCAAGGGATCCACCAGCCAAAACCGCTCCCACTGTTGCCGCTCTGGGTAAGGGATCCCGCCCGATTCTTCCGAGAGCACCGGGATCCCTGGGGTCAGGTCTTGCAGGCCCTGCAGGATCAGGTGGTGGGAGGCCAGATCCGCCTCTGTAAGGGGAGAGGCATCCGCCTTGGCCCTTACCTGAAGCTGCTCCTGTCTGTAGATGGGCAAAATAGCCTGTCCTGCCGCCTCCGCCAGCCGACTTACCTTGGGCAAGAGAGCGGCCAGATCCTGAGCTTGCATAGGATCCCTCGCAGAGTTAGCAACGCACCGGAATGCCGTGGGCGGCCAAGTCGGCTTTGATTTGGGCAATCGTTAACTGGCCGTAGTGCAACAGAGAAGCCAACAGCGCTGCTTCTGCTCCCGCTTCCTGCAGAGCCTGGCGGATGTGGGCACACGCTCCTGCACCCCCAGAGGCGATCACCGGCACCGACACCGCCTCGGCCACCCGCCGGGTTAGCTCCAGGTCATAGCCGGCCTGGGTGCCATCGGCGTCCATGCTGGTGAGCAAGATCTCCCCTGCCCCCCGTTCGGCCACGGTTTTGGCCCACTCCACCGCGTCTAGCCCCGTCGGCTGCCTCCCCCCGCGCACGTACACTTCCCATCCCCCTCCCTGCGGTTTGGCGCGAGCGTCGATGGCCACCACAATGCACTGGGATCCAAACCAGCGGCTGGCTTGAGTCACCAAATCCGGATCCCTGACCGCCGCCGAATTGAGGCTGACCTTGTCCGCCCCGGCCCGCAGCAGTTGTCGGATCCCCTCCAGATCGCGGATCCCCCCTCCCACCGTGAGGGGAATGAACACCTGCTCTGCGGTGCGCCGCACCACCTCCAGCAAGATCTCCCGCTCTTCGTGGGTGGCGGTGATGTCCAAAAAGACCAGCTCATCGGCTCCTGCCTGATCGTAAGCCTGGGCCAGCTCTACCGGATCCCCGGCATCCCGCAATTGCACAAACTGGATCCCTTTCACCACGCGCCCCGCCGCCACATCCAGACAGGGAATGATCCGTTTGGCCAACATCGCTCTCTCCCGAGGACTCCATCCCGTTGACGCGAACAGAGGGGAACACCTGGGGATGGTCTTAGCCGAAGCTGATGACCAGGAAGGGTTCTTGAAACTTGGCCCCGGTCACCTGCCGACCCGCCAAGCTGGGGGGCAAGAACAAGTTGCGCCGCTGATCCCCGGCGGTGATGGTCAGCTCCGGGCCCGACTGGCTCAGCTCGATTTGCGCCTTGCTGAAGCCGGGAATAAACAGCTTGACTGTACGGGATCCCTCGTCGATGGCCACGGGCGGCGGCACATCCGGCACGGCGAACATCCCTCCTACTGCCGCTTCCAAAGCCGACCAATCAGATCCCTGACGCAGGGGGAGTGTCCGTACTGTCAGCGGGAAAAAATCGGCAGCCGAGACCTCCCCCGGAGCCAGAGGGGTGACCCAGAGGCCACCCACCGTCAGCCCTACCATCTGAGCGCTCCCCCAAAGGTAACGGGCGGTTTGCACGGCCATCGGGTCTGGGGTGGTCACCAGGTGGGCCAGCACACGGCGCGGATCGGCAATGGCCTGTCGTCCCTGCTCCAAGAGGTTAGTCATGCCCCCCAACCGCTCCGGCAGATCCTCCAGAGAGGAAAACTCCACAGTGCTCACCGAACGCAGCAACGGCTCGGCAAAGGGTCGCAGGGTTTTGGCCAAGTCGGATCCCAAAAAAGCCTTGGAAGCCCGCCGCCAGTACCAACTGGCCACCTCCGGGATCCCAAAAGCTCGCAAGGTGGTCAGATCCCCCGGCCCGTCGTAGAGAATGCAGTCGTATTGGCCGCTGGCATCGTAACGGCGCAGAGCTTCCAGGGCCAGGGCCTGATCCATACCCGGCAACACCCCCAATTCCTGGCCGTAGATCTCCCGGAAAAAGGGAGTGCGCACGTATCGGGCTTCCAGCTCTTTGGCTGCCGTCCAGTTTTGCTCCAAAAGTTGGGTTGTCCGCAACTGCACCACGCTCAAGTTGGCAGCAATGGTCACCGGCTCGCCGGAAAGCGGGATCCCGCCCAAGAGCATTTCCAACCCCGGCCCCGCCTGATGGCCCACCAACAGCACCCGCCGCCCCTGCTGGGCTGCGGCCCGAGCTGCCGCCACGGCCAAGGTGCTCCGACCTGTGCCCCCCTTGCCCAGAAAGGTGAGAATTTGGCTCATTCCCGCTCTCCCGCTTCTCCGTAGATGTCGATGTACAGAGATTGACCTGCCAACTGAGCTGCGGCCATCATCACCTGTCGAATCGCTTGCAGGGTGCGCCCGCCCCGCCCGAATACCCGCCCCCGATCCTTCGGGTCAAAGGCCAGCCGCAGCCATACCTTTCGCCCGCCACAGGTGGTTTCCACATCCGTTTGAAGAGAGGCGCTGCTGAGCAACGGTTCGATCAAAAGATGGGCGAGAGCCTTGTAGTCTGGCATAGAGAGCTAGACGACAGGAGGGAACAACTGGCCAAGCCAAGCTTAGCCGAAAGCGCAGCCGACCCTAGGTCTCAACCGCTTCCTCAACCTGAGGCTTTTCAACTTCAGCTTCCGGAGGGCTTAATTCTGCTGCTGTCTCGGTGGCAGCTTCGCTCAATTCCGATTCGGGAACATCGGCGACTTCAGCTTCGGCCACGGACTCTGTTGCAGCAGTCTCTTCTGCCGCCTCAGGGATCCCAGCTTCAGGCTTGGCGATGGCCGGGATGCGAATCGAGGCAACCACTCCGCCTTCCCCTGCTTTCAACATCTCGTAGATGCCGGCCTTTTTGAGGAGACTGTCCACCGTCTCTGTGGGCTGAGCGCCACAACGCAACCACTTCAGCAAGCCTGCCGTTTGCAAAACCGTCTCCTTGGTGCGCGGGTTATAGTAACCCAGTTCCTCTAGCGGACGGGCTTCACGGCGGCTTTTACTTTCAATGGCGATGATGCGATAGCTGGGTTGCCGCTTTTTTCCGTAGCGCTTGAGCCGCAATTTGACCATGGGGTATCCACTCCTTGGGGGACGCTCCGCAAGCTGTAAAGATCCAAAAAATCCAAAAAAGAGTTCGCCTAGACCCGCCAAGCCTGCTGAAGCTCCAGAGCCTCGCTCCGAGCCTTTGGCGTTTGGCCGGTAGACACAGGCCTTTTATTTTAAGCGATTTTCTGCTTGACTGGAACTTGACTGGAAAATGTCCGACCCCGGTTTGGAAGACAACCTTCATGGCAGAGTTGAAGAGAAAACCCTACACTCAGCAGCAACTCCCATGATCAACTACGCCGATTTGACAGACGAGCAGCGCCAGCTCTACCTCAAGGCCCTGATCGCGGTGGCCCGAGTGGATGGCCAGTTGGACGAAGAAGAAACCTCTTTTTTTATGCAAATCGCAGAAGGGGTAGGCATCGAAGCGCCACTGGCCCAGACCTATCTGGCGGATGAAACAGGTGCGCCTTTGGATATCAGTGGGATCCCGCCCATGCGCAACGCGGCGGGGGCCTTGATCCTGCGGGATCTGGCGGCGATGGCGGTGGTGAATAGCCAGCTGGTGGAAAAAGAAGAGGAGCTAATTTTCGAGATCGGCAAAGCCATGCAGTTCAGCGCTGAGGAGATCAACGAGTTTATCGACTGGGCCTTCATGGGACTGCAGTGGCAACTGAAAAGCGCATCCCTGCTGGAGCGCTATGCCCAGCCCTCCCCCCAACCTTCTGAATGACATTGGGGTAGCGGGTAGCATAACGACAACCCGCCTTGGCCACTGCATCAACACTCCGGCTTGGTGTTTCCTTGAACCAAGCTAGGGGGGGTTTCTAGATTGAGTCAGATCATATGGTCGTTTCAGGTTAGGGTGATACACCTGGGCTACTGAGAAAGCCTTCTAGACTGGTGCATCCAATGTTTTAGGTGTGAGTGCAGTGTCCTAGTTTAAATCAAAATGACCATCAAAACCTAGCCGATAAAACGATCCAGAGCCCGCTGCAACTCCTCCAGCTCCACTTCGATATTGCCGGTCTCGATGGCATGGCGGATGCAGTGGCGAATGTGATCGTCCAAAATCAGCCGCGCCACCCGATCCAGCGCTCCCTTGACGGCGGCAATTTGCAGCAGCACATCTGGACAGGGCTGATCCTGCTCGATCATGGAGCGGATCCCACGCAGATGCCCTTCGATGCGAGCCAAGCGGTTGATCAACTTGCGCCGAGACTGGGGATCATGATGGTGAGGCTGGGCCCGCCCAGACAGCGGCGGCTTTTCCAGCGCCAGCTCCCACTCCTCCTCCCAATCGGGTTCTGAAGGGAGCGGTGGAACGGAATGAGATCGAAGTGGGGGGACGGGATCCGACATAAAAAGGGCAAAGGGCTGCCTGCATGATACCGCTTGGTTTTCCCCGAGAACGATGGGGTACTCTACAATAGGAAAAGATGTGAAATTTTGTAAAACCTCTCATACTTTGGCTCCATGACCTCTGTGCTCTCCCCCTTTGGCCCTGTAGAAGCGGATCTGGAGCGTTTACGCCAGAACCTAACGCGGTTGGTCAGTGCCAAGCACCCCATCCTGGCCATGGCTGCCGAACATCTGTTTTCGGCGGGAGGGAAAGGGATCCGGCCAGCCATTGTGCTCCTCATCGCCCGCGCCACCACCCCAGATGGAGAGATTACCCCACGGCATTGGCGCTTGGCAGAGATTACTGAGATGATCCACACGGCCAGCCTGGTTCACGACGATGTGATTGATGCTGCCGATGTACGACGGGGCATCGATACGGTGAATACCCTCTTCGACAATCGGATAGCCGTGCTGGCGGGGGATTACCTCTTCGGCCAAGCTGCTTGGTACTTGGCCAATCTGGACAACCTGGAGGTAGTGAAGCTCCTTTCCAAAGTAATCATGGATTTGCCGGAGGGAGAGGTGCGCCAGAGCCTCACCCGCTTCGACCCGGATGTGTCGATGGAAGACTACCTGGCCAAGAGCTTCTACAAAACGGCCTCCCTCATGTCCGGCAGTTCCAAGGCTGCTGGCCTGCTGAGCGGGGTTAGCGAGGAAGTGGCGGATCGCCTGTTCGATTTTGGGCGGGATCTGGGCATTGCTTTTCAGATTGTCGACGATCTGCTGGATTTCACCGCTTCGGCAGAGACGCTTGGCAAGCCTGTGGGATCCGACCTCATCCAAGGCAACCTCACTGCACCCGTTCTGTTTGCCCTAGAGGAATTTCCCCAGATGCGAGAGCTCATTCTCAGGGAGCTGTCCAACCCGCAAGACCTGAAGCAGGCCCTGGAGTGGGTGTATCAAAGCGAAGGGATCCCACGCTCTCGTCAGTTGGCCCGCGACTACGCCCAGCGGGCTGCCGAAGCGCTGTATAGCCTGCCGGACTCTGCGGCGCGTCGTGCTTTGTTTCAGATGGTGGACTATGTGCTGGAGCGGCTGCACTGAGCAGTCCCGACAGGGTCAAGCTGGCTTTCTACCGGGCTGTGTTGCCCAACACTTGGGCCTCTGGAAGAAGCTCAGGATATTCTGGCGGGGCGAAAAAGTGTAGGCGATTTGGGGGCCAAAAGCGAAAAATGGTGTTGCCGATGATGTTTTCTTCCGGCAAGAAACCCCACACATGGGAGTCTTGGCTGTCGTTGCGGTTATCCCCCATCACAAAATAGGAGCGGGGAGGAACCACGAATTCGGATCCCTGATTGGGAACTCCAGGACAGCGCTCGCCAGGGCAAGAATAGTCGGGGGGGGCATAGATGTAGTCTTCCCGCAGCGGGATCCCGTTGATGATGACCTCACCGTTGGCGATGCGAATGCGATCTCCCGGCAGGCCGATCACCCGCTTGATGTAGGCCCCGTCAAAGTTCAGCTTGGCGGGGGGGTTGAAAACAATGATGTCACCTCGTCTGGGCGAACCAAAGCGGTAGCTGACCTTTTCCACCACCAGCCGATCCCCTTCTTCCAGAGTGGGCAGCATCGAATCAGATGGGATCCAACGCGCCTCTGCCACAAAGGTGCGAATGCCGAAGGCCAGCAACAGAGCCAGCACCACCGTCAGAAGGTTTTCCCGTTGCGCCTGCCACCAGCTGCGGGATCCCGAGCTGGCAGGGGTTTCCCCTGATGGCGACTGGGGCTTGGGCAGAGGAGTTGGATCTTTTGACGGCATGGAAGCTAACGAACAAGACTTCACGATCTCAAGATTATCGCACCCCATCCAGGCCAGCAGAATGGGAGGCCCTCCCATTAAACCCCTGCCGGAGAGACGAATAGCCGGCAATAGCATAGGATGGGTATTCTGGTGTACCGTACTCGCGACTGTTAGCCCCTATGACGATTTCAACAGAAGAGCGCCTAGAGCGAGTCGAGCGCCTGGTCGAGGCCAATAGCCAAGCAATAGCTCGTCTCACCCAACAACAAGAGGAAGTTTTGAGGCGGATCGATCGGCTCTCAGGGGATAGCGAAAAACTCTCGGAGCGGGTTGAAAAGCTCTCGGGCGATGTCGAAAAGCTCTCGGGCGATGTCGAAAAGCTCTCGGGCGATGTCGAAAAGCTCTCAGGTGATGTCGAAAAGCTCACTTTTAAGTTCGACACCTCACAAACCATCGGGGAACGGCTGGAACGTCTAGCCACCAGCCTGATTGCCGGTGCCACCATCAGCATCATTGCCGGAGTGATTTTGGTGCTGCTGCGGGAGGGATCCCGTTGAAGGGATGTTGCTCGGGGCTGGTTTTGGGGGGTCAACTGCCGGAATTGAGTTTTTCCCAGTCCTGCTGGTGGATGGCGATCATCTGGGCTTGGGCTTGAATAGCCGCCAACACCTCCGTCATCAGGGGCCAGTCGCTCCGCGGCGGACTGGGGTACTGCTTAAGCTTGTCAACTGTGTTGCTGAGAGCACTTTGCAATTGTTGCAGCAGTTGATAGGTCTGTTGGGCCAAAGCTAGGGTCTCAGAGACGCGGAGGTTATTCTGGCCTTGTTGATATTTCTGGAGAGCTTCCCCTCGCAGGATGCTCAAGATGGCCCCTTCTCTAGAGGCGGCAGTCTGGCCACTTTTGGAGCGCTGCGGTATGATGCGCAACTGCAACACCAGTGGCTCCCCCCGGTACATCCGCTCCACCTCTGCCTGCTGCGGCTCCCCGATCAACTCCGGATCCAGCGCCATCATCCGCTTCATGGCGGTGATCAACTTCGCTCGTATGGACTCGGAGAGATCTTTGAACAGATCCCGCAAAATCCCCTGCTGGCGGTAGCGCACTCGACAAGAAGGCCCCTCTTGAGGCTCCACGAAAATTTGCTCGGCTTTCTCATCCAAAGCTCGCCGCAGCATCGAGTTGAGCAACTGCTGCACTGTCTCTTCTGATTCGTCGGCGGGGACGGACGGAGGCTGGGTTGGCCTCAACTGCGTGGGTGGCCCCGACACGGGAGCAGGAACCTCCCGAGTCACCCGGTTGGCTTGGGCCTGGAGGCGCAGCCGCTCCACCTCTGCCGGGTCGGGGGGATGGCTGAAGTAGTAGGCAATTAAATCCTGCTGCTGCTGAGCGGTGAGAGGGATTGGCTGGACGGAAATCTGGGAATAGGCCAGCATTTTGCTCACATAGTCCAACGCCGCCAAATCCTGGGGATCCACCATGCCCAAGATGAGGCTGTCGGTATCCAGGGCCAAGGGGACGACTTGGTAGTAAATGCAGATCTCCACCGGCAAGTACTGGGCAATTAAGGCCGGCACTCGCGCCCGGTCAACAATGGAGTGTTGTCCCACCGCCAGAGAGGCATCTGGATCAGTCATGGCAAGCCCGGAGTGGATCCCGCACAGGCGAGACGTCGCTACCTGATCATAGAGTAAAGCCTACACCCTCGCGGCCTGAGGCCCATGGCATCCTGGCTCATCTGACCGGCGTAAATTGAATAATGTAATACTAGGGGTATTCTCCTCTACACCCAAAGCAGTAAAGCCTTGTTAAGTCTTGGAGTTAACATCGACCACATTGCCACCCTTCGACAGGCACGCCGCACGGTGGAGCCAGATCCGGTAGCGGCAGCGGTGATTGCCGAGCTGGCGGGGGCAGATGGCATTACGGTGCACTTGCGCGAGGATCGCCGTCACATTCAAGATCGGGATGTGCGGCTGTTGCGGCAAACTGTGCGCACCCACCTCAACTTAGAGATGGCAGCCACCGAGGAGATGGTGGCGATTGCCCTGGAGATTAAGCCTGACTACGTCACTTTGGTTCCTGAGCGGCGGGAGGAAATCACCACCGAAGGTGGGTTGGATGTGGCGGGGCAGGTGTCGCGCCTCAGGGATGTGGTCGGCCAACTGCAGGGATCCGGCATTCCCGTCAGCTTGTTTATCGACCCGGATCCGACCCAAGTTGCTGCTGCTGCCCAAGTGGGAGCCCGCTGGGTGGAGTTGCACACGGGGCGCTACGCAGAAGCCTCATCCGCAGCTCAGCGGCAGGTGGAACTTGACCACCTGGAAAAGGCCAGCCAACAGGCCCTTCAACTGGGCTTGCGGGTGAATGCGGGACATGGCCTCACCTACTGGAATGTCGGCCCGGTGGCGCGGATTCCGGGAATGGAGGAGCTGAACATTGGCCACAGCATTATCAGTCGAGCGGTGCTGGTGGGGCTGGATCGGGCGGTGCGAGAGATGCGTCAGGCGATGGGATTAAGCTGAGGAGCAGGCCCGGCATGAACTCGGAATACTACGGCTACGAAAACTACGTTCTGGATCAGGCGGAGATTGAGCGCCTGTTGGATCTGCTGCCAGCCAGTATGCGGGAGAGTGTGAAGATCTTGCCCGCCTCGGAACGGCAAACGGTGGTGATCAAAGGCCGTCGGCAAATGCCCTGGGAACGGCAGATGCGGCTGTTCATCAAGCCCTACGAGTGGCGGCAATTTACCCCCCTGCAGCGGGCGGGGCTGTTCCTGCACAAGGTGGGCTACTACAGTCGGGCGGTGTCGCGGCAGATCGACTTTTACCTGGCCATAGCAGCTCTGGGGGGGTTGAGCTTGATCTTCGAGGCCGTACAACAGGATCCCGTGGGAGCAACCGTTTCGGGTGGTTTGAGTGGCTTGGCCCTCTGGCAGTTGCGCCGCGACCAAACCAATGACCGTCGTCTGTTGGCTGCTGACGCCTATGCGGTGGATCGCCTGGTGTTGCGCGGGATCCCGCGGCTGCAGGCGGTGGAGGCCCTAGGGCAGGCGCTGCATGTGGAGGCCCGTCTGGAGGGGCGCTCGGGCAATGATCTGCTGGACATGTTGCGCTACCAAAACCTCAAGCGGCTGGCCCAGCGTCCGGCGGAAGACATTGTGTTGAGCTAATCCCGGGTAGAGATGCTTTCTCCCTCGCGGCTGGGATCCCAGGCGGGCCGGTGGGGCCGCCATCTGCTGCAAGTGGCGGTGACCGATTCCACCAATCGGCTGCTCTTGGACTGGGGCCGTCGGTTCCCACAGCCGCTGCCGGTGGGCACAGTTTTGGTCAGCACCCGCCAACGGGCTGGGCAAGGTCAACATGGGCGAGTGTGGCACTCGCAGCCGGGGGGGCTGTACCTGTCCGTTTGGCTGGGATCCCCGCCTTTGCATTACTCGCTGCTGGAACTGACCCTGGCCTTGGGCTGGGGCATTGCGGGCCGTTTACGGCAAAACCTTGGGATCCCGCTGCGGCTGAAATGGCCCAACGATTTGGTGGTGGTGGACGAGCAGCGCCCGGATTCTCTGCTCAAGCTGGGGGGGATCCTGGTGCAAAGCCGCTTTGGGGGGAGCGGGCAACTGCTGGGGTTGGTGGCCGGTGTGGGGGTGAATGTCAACAACCCCGTTCCCATTGGGGCAATCACCTTAGCCCAAATTTTGGGATCCCCTCTGCACCGCTCACTCGACCGCACCGAGATTGCCGGCTGGGTTCTGCAGGGGATGGAGCAGGGATTCCACGTCTGGTTGCAAGGGGGATTTGCCCCCGTTCGCTCAGAGTACGAAGCCTGGATGGTCAAGCCGCAAGTCCAATGGCTCGAAAGGGGGACTAGCCTCACGATCTTGGGCCTTGCCGAGGATGGAAGGGTGCGAGTACAAACACAAGGGGAGCGACATTGGCAACAGCAGCAATCCATCCGGACGCTTACACCCGACCAAGTTCGCTTGAGCTATCACATGCCGGCGGGCGATAGCCTGTAATTTCTCTTGTGTTTTTTATGTGGCCTGTGTTGAACTCGGTGATGAAGCTTTTGGTTATGGCAGCGCGCCTTTTCTCCCCCCGAGCTTGGCAGCTGCGCTTTTGGCTGAAGCTGGGGCTGGCTCTGCTCTGGTTTTATCCCACTGCTCTGCTGGCCCAAACCCAACCAACCCCTTTGCCCCCGCCGCCCATGGTGGAACCGGCCCTAGACACGCCTGGGGCAGCAGCCCTGCTGCTGGATGGAGCCATTCCCCTGGGAGAGGGCAGCCCTGCGACCCTTGAGGCAGAAACCCGCCCAGAGACGGTAGTGGGCCGCGAGATCGTGATTGAGCCCCAGAAGAACCATGACCTGGTTCCCCATGCTCAGCCTGAAGGTGGGGTGCCGGTGGTGCTGATGGAACGCAGCTCCGGTCGCCGCATCATTCTCGCCCCCGGCCAAGAGATTCGCATCGAGGATCCCAGCCAGCCCCAAGCTCCTGAACCGCAAACGCCAAGGTTGCCTGAACTGGCGGCAGGTGACGAACGACTGCTCTACCCCCTACCTCACCCGGTGCCGATTACTTCTGGATTTGGCATGCGAATTCACCCCATCCGCGGAGAGCCGGAGTTTCATGCTGGAGTGGATTTGGGGGCCAGCATGGGCACGCCGATCTTGGCCTCTTTAAGCGGCAAGGTGGTCACTTCGGGATCCCTGGGGGGTCTAGGGATCACCGTTGTGCTGGAGCATGCCGGCGGTCGGCGCACTCGCTATGGCCACATGTCCGAAGTTGCTGTAACACCGGGGGAAGTGGTAGAGCGGGGATCCGTCATCGGCTATGTGGGGGCGACCGGAGCGGTAACTGGGCCGCACCTCCACTTTGAGCTGTGGAAGCGGGCGGTGGGGCAAGGTTGGGTGGTTCTGGACGCCACAGATGATCTGAAGGTTGCTGTTGCCCAGCTGCCGGGTTAGCCAGAGCCGGCTTGGGTTAGCATAGGTGGGCGGGCTCCAACTGGAATGCTGGCGCAGGTAACCAGTTGGGTCATGCAGGTTTTGCGGACGTGGCGGAACGGCAGACGCGCTAGACTTAGGATCTAGTGCCGCAAGGCGTAAGGGTTCAAGTCCCTTCGTCCGC
>NZ_JANSIN010000053.1:0-17091 GCF_047462115.1 Synechococcus sp. R50.1
GTGCAGTGAATTTGAGACGGAAGTATCTGGGGCAGTTCGATGTCCCAGTAGTTGGGGTGATGGCATCCCCCATTGGGCTAAGGTTTCGACCCCATGCCCGGTGTAGCTCGGGAAGTAGGAGTTATCCCGCAACCCGAGAAAGAATCCTTGCCCTTTAAGGCAGGGAGAATGTCAACGGCTCTTCGGGATCCCTGTGTATGATGGGAAAGAGAGTTTAAGAAACGTAACGTGTCTTCTCCACTATCGCAGGCGGTCATTCTGATCACGGGGGCAACGGGGGGTATCGGCAGTGCCCTTGTGCCCATGCTGGCTCAGGCCGGATCCCATCTGGTGTTGGCCGCTCGGCGAGAAGAGCCCCTGCGAGCTCTGGTGGAGAAATCAGCCTCTTTGGGGGCTGCCTCTGGAGTGGGGATCCCCACTGATGTGACAGACTATGCCCAGGTAGAGGCACTGGTCAACCAAACGGTGCAAACGCATGGGCGCATTGACGTGCTGATCAACCTGGCCGGGGCCGGGATCCTGAAACCTGCTCCGCAACTAACCCCCGCAGACCTAGAGCGGATGATAGCGGTCAACCTGAAGGGCAGCTTCTACACCAGCCAACTGGCTGCCAACCCCATGCGGGAGCAAAAATCCGGCCACATCCTCAATTTCCCCGGCGTCCTTGGACGTCATCCCATGGCGATGGCCTCTGCTTACTGTGCGGCCAAGTTTGGGGTGGTCGGGTTTAGCAAGTGCATGGCCGATGAGCTGAAGCGCTTTGGAGTCAGATTTACGCTGTTTTACTTCGGGGGCATCGACTCACCCTTCTGGGATCCCATCAGCCTGAAGGTGCAGCGAGACAAGATGCTCAGCCCTGCCACGGCTGCGGAAGCCATCCACTTTGCCCTCACAGCGCCCGCCGGTGCTGTACCGAGCGAGATCGTGCTGCAGCCTGAAAGCCACCAATTCCTTTGACCAAGTGTTTTGCTGTCCTTTTGCTGGGGTTGAGGCGGCAGCAGCCTGTCTTTTGGCGAGACAAGCGCTCGAGTTTCTCTCCGAGGCTCCCCCCGTCTCAATTCTGCTCTCCGCAGCCCAAAGCGCCAGCGGGGATCCTCATTTCTCGACGGCAACGTTGGATCAGATCTCCCGACACCCCCACCAACCGTCCTAGCCATTCGTCCGGCACAGAAGCAAGCAACGCCGGGCCAAACTGCTGATGAAGATGCTGCCAGAGAAGGGCAGCCCGCCGCGGCTGGGGTAAAGTGGTCGGCTAGCTGCGCAAGGTAACCGGAAATTGTGTTGTCAACTGCGCCCTCACCTGGTTTTGCAGAGCTTCTACCTCCGCATCCGTGAGGGTGCGATCGGGAGCACGGTACACCAGGCGGAAGGCAAGGCTGCGCTGCCCTGCAGGTACTCCTTGGCCCCGGTACTCGTCGAAAAGCTGCACCGATTGGAGAAGTTCTCCGCCCGCTCGACGGATAACCTTCTCGATCTCACCAACGGCAAGGTCGAGTGGCGCAAAGAAGGCGATATCCCGATCGGCAGCAGGAAAGGGCGAAAAGGGGACAAATTGCACAATGCCCCGTCTCTCCAGGCTTTCCAGCAAGGGATCCAACTGCAGCTCAAACCCATAGACCTGATCTGGCAGCCCCTTTTCCTGACAGAGGCGGGGGTGCAGTTGCCCGAACAAACCGATGCGGGATCCCTCGAGCCACAGGCCGGCCTGGCGACCGGGGTGCAGCAGCGGCGATTGCTCTTCAGGGGGATCCAGACGAAACTCCGGGCCAAATCCCAGCCGCTCCAGAGCGGAGACCAGCAGCCCCTTGGCCTCGAACCAGTCCATGGGTCGGTTGCGGTGCTGCCAATCGTGGGGATTGGGATCCCCGCCCAAGATACCGCCGATATGCTCAGCTTCCCGGTAAGGGTGGGGGTTGGGGGGAAGGGCATGGGCAAAAACACGACCGATTTCAAAGGCTTGGAGCGGGCCGTTGCCTTGATCCCAGTTGAAGCGGAAGGCCTCCACCAGGCCGGGAAGTAGCGCATTGCGCACGGCTGAATATTCAGGCGAAAGTGGATTGGCAATCCTCACCAAAGATCCATCCTCCTCCGCTGGGCAGAGGGAGATGTGATATACCTCTGTCAGGCCAATGCCGCGCAGCACTTCTCGGATCTGGCGGGTGAACGTTTCCCGCGCCGAAAGGGATCCCACCTGCGGCTCGGTGGGTAGGGTTTCCGAGAAGCGGTCATAGCCGTAGAGACGGGCAAACTCCTCGATGAGGTCGATCTCCCGCTCAATGTCCCGCAGGCGATAGGGGGGAACGACGACCTGCCAAACGCAGCGGGCCACGGTTGCCGTCTCGGTAGCGGGGGAGAGGGCACTCTGGGAATTGGCCCCTTCGCAACGGGAGAGCTGAAAGCCCAAGGCAGATAGGATCTCCTCCACATCCGCCGCCTGCACCTCGTCCCCCAACACATCGATCAGCCGCGACAGCCGCAATTTCAGGGTGCGTTCCAGGGGGGGCCGCCGGTCAAAGGTGGTGAGGCCGGCCACTGCTCCCCCTGCCAGTTCCAGGATCAACTGCACCGCCCGATCCCGGGCCTGATCGAGGGTGGCAAAGTTAACCCCTCGCTCATAGCGGGTGGAAGCCTCGGTGCGCAGACCTTGAGACCGGGCCGAGCGCCGCGTCACCGCCGGATCGAATACGGCTGCTTCCAAGAAAATGCGGGTGGTGGTCGAGCTGACTTCGGTTTCTTCCCCTCCCATGACCCCGGCCAGAGCTACCGGTTGGCTGCCGGCCACAATGAGATGGCTATCGGCTTGCAAGGTGCGGGTTTGGCCGTCCAAGGTCTTTAAGGTTTCTCCCGGCTGGGCCAAGCGCACCTCGATGGTGGGTTTTTTCTTGCCCATGACCTGGAGCAGGCGATCCCAGTCGAAGGCGTGCAAAGGCTGGCCCCATTCCAGCAGGATCAGATTGGTAATATCCACTACGTTGTTGATGGAGCGCATCCCGGCAGCGGCCAGTCGGTGTTTTAGCCAGTCGGGGGAAGGGCCGACTTTCACCCCTTCGATCAACACGCCACTGTAGGCGGGGCAGGCTTTGGCGTCGGCAATGCGCAACTGAAAGTTGGGGATGGGCTTGGTTTGGAGAGGCTGGACGGGGGGCAGGCGCAGCGGGTTGCGGGTGAGGGCAGCCACTTCGCGGGCGATCCCCACCATGCTCAGGGCATCGGCCCGGTTGGCGGTGGAAGTGAGATCCAGCACCACATCGTCCAAGCCTAGAAGGGGGCGCACATCAGAGCCAAGCGGATGAACCTCCAGATCCAAGTCGGGCGGGAATTCGTGGATCCCTTCGGAAGATTTCTCCAGCCCCAGCTCGGCCAGAGAGCAGATCATGCCCTCCGAGATCACCCCCCGCTTGTCGGCTTTGGCAATGGTGAGGGAGAGGGCGGGCAAATGGGTGCCGGGTGTAGCCACTGCTACCAGGATCCCAGGGCGGGCGTTGGCAGCTCCACAGACAATGGTGGCAGGCCGATCGGATCCCAAGTCCACCTGGCAAACCTGCAGCTTGTCGGCGTTGGGATGAGGCTCGGCAGCCAGGATCTTGCCCAAAACCACCCCCTCTGCCCAGGTGCGGCGATCTTCGATCTCTTCCACTTCAAACCCCGCCAGGGTGAGGGCCTCCCCCAGTTCTTCGGGTGAAAGTTGGAAATCCACCAGTTCTCGCAGCCACTTCAAGGAGATGCGCATCGCTGAGCCATCGGTGCAAACGCCGCACCCATTATCGCTCACCTGGCCCTCTTCTCCAGCCGGGATCCCGGCCCAAGATCGTGGGATGGCATAGACCCGGTTCTGGCCGGAACCGGTGAGACAGGGTGGGATGCTAAAACAGTGAAGGCGAGGGCTGAGGTCAGATCCAGCGGATGGCAAGGTGAGGAAGGATGAAGAAAGACTGGGCAAAACGGTTGCGCAACGGGTTGATTGCCGCAGTAGCTGTGCTCTTGGCAGCAGGACTGTTTTTGGCTAACCAAGGGCGTCAGGCGGGCAGCAACTTAGAGGCTCTAGCCCAAGAGGCCATACCTTGGGAGCAAGCTCAGGCCAATGGCAAACCTTCTTTGGTGGAGTTTTATGCCGATTGGTGCAGCACCTGTCGTGCCATGGCACCCCTCCTGGCCAGCCTGAAACAGGAATTTGCCGATCAAGTCAACTTCGTCATGTTGAATGTGGACAATCCGAAGTGGCTGCCGGAGCTGAGCCGCTACCGGGTGAACGGCATCCCCCATTTTCTGTTTTTGGATCGGCAGGGAGAAGTGCTGGGATCGGCGATTGGCGAACAGCCGCCGTCGATTCTGCGAGCCAATGTGTTGGCTCTGGCAACTGGACAGCCCCTGCAGTTGACCAACATCGGGCCGGTGTCTGAGCTGGAGCGGGGCAGGCGCGCCCTCCCCAGTCAGCCGGATCCCCGCAGTCATGGTTAGGAGTTTGGTCCAGGGTTTTGTTGTCTTGGACACAGGCGAAAAGGTCTGACCTCGGTTTGATATTGGATAACTTCTATCCATTCTCGTAGCTCACAAGAACAGGCCATGGCTGTCGAGACAACACCGATTTTGCCGGATCCGCAACGGTTGATCCCGAGCGAGCGCCTCAGACAACTGAATGTCCGCTCCAATTCAGCCGGGCTCCGGCAGCTTTTGGGACATTTGGCGGTGATGGCGGTGAGTGGCAGCCTGTGGGTGACCCAGAAAGGTGTCAATGGCTGGATTGCCCTGCCGGCGCTGGTGGTTTACGGGGCCAGTTTGGCGACGATGTTTGCTGCTTTGCACGAATGTGTACACCGCACCGCTTTTTCCAGCCCAAAACTGAATGACGGGGTAGCCTGGGTGGCGGGCTTGCTCTCATTTTACAACAGCACTTTTTATCGCCGATACCACAAATGGCACCACCGCTATACCCAGATTCCGGGCAAGGATCCGGAGCTGGAGGATCCCAAACCCCAGAGCTGGCCGGAGTATTTGCTCGAGCTGAGCGGCTTGACTTGGTGGATCGGCAAGGTGAAGACCTACATCCGCATAGCCAGCGGCCAGTTGCAAGGCTATCCCTACATTCCTGAATCGGCCCGCCAAGAGGTGATTCGTTCGGTGCGGTTGCAGCTAGGGGTCTATGGCCTTGGGAGCTTGCTCTCCCTTCTGCTGGGGGATCCCTGGATAGTGTGGCTGTGGCTGTTGCCTTTGGCGGTAGGGCAGCCGATCTTGCGCTTCATTTTGTTGGCAGAGCACACAGGCTGTAGCCAAACCGAGGATCCCTTCTCCAATACCCGTACCACCCTTACCCTTTGGCCAATCCGCTTTTTGATGTGGAATATGCCTTACCATGCTGAGCATCACCTTTACCCCTCCATTCCATTTCATGCTTTGGCCGATGCCCATCAATACCTCAAGCCCCATCTGGCTCATCTAGGGCAGGGGTATGTGCGGGTTCATCGTCAGGTGATTGAACAATTTCAGGCATGACTCACTACACCTGGAGCCTGAACGATTTTCAGCTACAGTGCGGGATCCAACTGCCCCAAATCACGCTCGCCTACGCCACCTACGGGACTCTTTCCCCCCGAAAAGACAACCTGATCCTCTACCCCACCTCCTATGGGGCTCAGCATCCCGACCTGGAGTGGCTGATTCGTCCCGACGGCATCCTCAACCCGCAGCGGTGGTTTATCCTCATTCCCAATATGCTGGGCAATGGCCTTTCCACTTCCCCCAGCAACGATCCAGCCTGTGGCTTGCGGGAAGATGGCTTCTGGTTTAGCCACTGGGACAATGTGCGCCTGCAGGAGAGCCTGATTCGCCAACACTTTGGGATCGAACGCATCCGCCTGATCTACGGCTGGTCGATGGGGGCTCAGCAAGCCTATCACTGGGGATCCCTGTTTCCTGAGCGGGTGGAACGGATCGTAGCCCTCTGTGGCACCGCCAAGACCACAGTTCACAATCGGGTTTTTCTGGAGAGTTTGCGCTCAGCCCTAACTGCCGATCCCGCCTGGAACGGTCGTCGATTTACGGGTGTCCCAGAGCGGGGCCTGCGAGCTTTTGCCCACATCTACGCCAGTTGGGCTGTTTCCCAACCTTTTTTCAACCAAAAATGCTATGAATCCTTGGGGTATGCCTCTCTCGAAGATTATTTAGAGCGAGGCTGGGAGGCCAATTACCGCCGCCGGGATCCGCAGAATTTGCTATCGATGATCGAAACTTGGATCCGCTGCGATATCAGCGACAACCCCATTCACCGGGGAGATTATCGGGCAGCTTTGAGGGCAATCCAGGCCAAAACACTGGTGATGCCCGCCCAGACGGATTTGTATTTCACCCCAGAAGATTGTCGGGCTGAGGCAGAATGGATCCCGAACGCGGTTTACAAGATCATCCCCTCCATTTGGGGGCACCGGGCCGGTAATCCTCATCAAAACCCCGAGGATGAAGCTTTTATTCGCACAGCCGTGCAGGAGTTCCTGGAGAGCTGAGGGCACCTACACAGATCCTACACAGATTGCAGGCGCAGGTGTTGCACCAGAGCCTGTAGTCCCAACAGGTAGCTTTGTGCCCCAAAACCACTGATTTGCCCAACCGCTACGGCGGCGATGTAAGAGTGCTGGCGGAAGGGCTCGCGGCGATGGATGTTGCTTAGGTGGACTTCCACAGTGGGCAATCCTACGGCTGCAATGGCATCTCGGAGAGCAATGCTGGTGTGGGTATAGGCCCCAGGGTTGATCAGAATGCCGACATGCTGCTGGCGGGCACGGTGAATGGCATCGATGAGCACCCCCTCATGGTTGGACTGGAGAATCTCCAGCTTCGCCCCTAGCATTTCTGCCTGCCGATGCAGAGCCTGATCGATCTGCTCTAGGGATACTGAGCCGTAGATGCCCACCTCTCGCACCCCCAGCAGGTTGAGGTTGGGGCCATGCAGTACCAAGAGGCTGAGAGGCTCGCCGCCGGGGGCAATGGCAGTCGGATTAACGACGACGATGGGATCCATCTTCTACCGGAATGGGAGCAGGTTGAGGCTGGGGGTTCCCCAGCAGGGTGTCGATCACACGTTCCACCCATTCCCGGATCTTTTCCAGCACCTTTTCTACCCAATCCATCCGATCTGCCTCGCGAGGTTTTACGAAGGGAGTTTATTCGACGGACTTCTATGATAGCGCTTCTTTCCGAGGGGTGTAGAGCTGACTGGCTGGCCGGCCTTTTTCCCCAGCAGGGATCCCTTGTTTTGCCTACCCTTTTACAAGAATCTGAAGAAAATCCAAAACCCCTCAGCCAGACCAGTTCTTCAGCATCTGGCTAATGGTTCTGCAGATGATCCGCAGGGTCATGGAGCGCAGCAGGATCCCCATCTGAAGGTCTGTCCCCGGCAATTCAAATCGCTCCGCCTGGCCCGCCACCGTCAAAGTTAGGGTGGATCCCCGCTGCAGGAAGAGGGCGCCGCCGGGGTTGAGATCCCGTTTCAGGGTTTGCAGCTCTTGATCGGAGGGATCCCGCAGCACCACCAGATCGCTGCCTTCGTAGGCCAAGCCCTCCCGCTCCAGGGTCTCTTCGTCGGCTTCCGCCAAAAGCAGATCCAGTTGGGGATGGCGCAGCAGGGTTTTCACCTGGCGAAAGAGGCTGCCCTGCAGGGGTCTAGAGCTGTGGTTCAGCAGCACACCCTCCCGACAGACGGATCCCACACATGCGTTGGGGCGGTGGGACAAAATATGCTCCACCAAGGTGTGCGCCTCGGCCAAGGTAAGGCGGTTAAAGGTCAAAATCGGGATGCGGGCCGTCTTGGGAAACAGATGGTCGAGGATTGCCCCCGGCACATCCACTCCCGCGCCAATGGCAGGTTTTTGGTGCATGAGCACACCTGGCGCAGCATTGATCTCGATGATCCCCAGGGATCCCTCCTTCCAGGAGCGCTCCAGGCTGGGGGCAATGACATCGATGCCCAAGCACACCAGTGAGAACTGCTGGGCAATGGTTTGGGCCAAAACCACGTTGTCGGGATGGACGGTGGCCGTGACATCGCGGCTCACTCCTCCCGCCGAGAGATTGGATACCTTGCGCAGATAGACCGTCCGCCCCGGTTCCAGCACACTGTCCACTGTCAAGCCTTGCTCTGCCAGAAAGCGCTCCATTGCCTCATCCCATTGGATCGGCCCTAGGGGAGAAGTGGGGGTATCCCAACGGGCGGGATCCCGGTTGGCCTGCTCGATGAGCTGCCCGATGGTGCTTCGGCCATCTCCCGTCACTGAGGCGGGGCGTCGTTCCGTGGCCGCCACAAAGCGGCCTCCCACACACAACAGGCGAAAATCGGTGCCCTGCAGATGCTTTTCCAGGATCAGTCGGATGGGCTCCTCAGGGGGAAGGGCTGCCACGGCTACCTCGTAGGCAAAGGCCAGTTCTTCCGGGGTTTGAATGCCTGCTGTTACCCCTATCCCCTTGTGGCCGGCCACCGGCTTGAGCACCACCGGATAGCCGATTTCTTGCGCTTGCTGCAAAGCTTCTGCCAAAGAGGCGACCACCTCTCCCTGGGGCACGGGGAACCCTTGCGCCGCCAGAAAGGCTTTGCAATCGTCTTTGCGGGTGGTGAAGTCAGAGTCGAGATGGCTGTCGCAGTGAAAGGTGGTGGCCACCCCTCGCACCTGGTTGCGCCCATAGCCATACTGCATCACCCCTTCATCCCATAGGTAGTAGGTAGGGATCCCGCGTTCGTGAGCAGCCCGCAAGAGGGCATAGACCGTCGGCCCGCCGTACACCGAGTCGCGAAACAATTGCTGCAGGCGGCGCATCTCCCCTTCAAAATCGAAGGGCTGTCCTTGGGTGATGGCTTCCAGCCAATCCCAAGCAAAATAGACCGCAGCACGAGTGGTACGGCCATGTAAGGTCTGCACCGCGATGCGCACATACTCTGAAAACGGATGACAGCTCCACCGCTGCAAGTGGAGATCCATCTGCAACCGGTTCACCTCCGTCACCAGCCGGGCAAACAAGTGGGCGTAGGAAGGATAAGATCCCTCCTGCAACTGGGGGAAATGGAAGCAGACCTTGGACAGGTAGACATCGATGGGCAGCGGCTGTGGGCACTGGGTAAGGGCAAAGTCGAAGGTGAAAGCGGCTGTATTGAGATAGGGGTTAGGGCCGAGATAATGCTTCAGGTTGAAAATGTCGAAAACATCCGACTCGCGCGCGTTGATGCGGGGCACGCCCGCTGCCTCCTGCAAAACCATAACCGGCCTCAAGAGAAGGAAGACAACGACCTCAGCTCGGAGAAAACCCAACTCCCCCGGCTTGGGCCGCTTCCATTATTCCCGATCCGACCCCCATCCCCGCAGCACAAGGGATCCCGGGCAGCTTTTTGCCTGTTAAAGCCCCTTTGGAGAGTTAAGTACAAGAGTTCCAGTCGAGCAGGATAGAAGGCAGGCCTGGGTCTGGATACCCCGGTAAGCTGCTGCTCCCCCGATTCCTGCTTGTGGATTTCTTGTAGGCTAAATCCTATCGTGAAGTATCTGACGGATTAGAGTTCCCATTCTTCTATTAACAGCCGACTAAGTAAATAAGTCCTTTGTGTTGGAGAAAGCAATTTGATTTTCACTTCCTAAAATAAAGACAAATCTAGAGGAAAAACAAAACCGAATTTTGTCAATTGGTCGTCTGTCTTTACAATAAGAAGATCCCACTTTTCTTTGACATAAGAGTTTATATTGGCTACGTGGAGACGAGACAGGATTTTTCCATCGCTTGGGAGATCAGATAGGGGGAAACCAGGCTCAACATAGAGATCTAACCTCTGCAGGTCTAGCAAATCGGCCACAATCACTGGAGGACAGTTCCGGCCAACGAGCACCTTTGGCTGCTCCTGCAGTCGATGTAGCTCCTGAGCAGACTCGTAAATAGCCAGACGTGTGTTTATCAAATCCCTAGAGGAGGTGCTGATAAGAAAGCGGGGATCAGATTTTGCTGCGTAAAAATCGGGCAGCTCTCCATTAAATATCCAATTCATTAGATCGGCCATTCGATACTTTGGATGCCAGTCGGTAAAAAACTTCTCATAAGCTCTTTTGGCAATCTCTATTGCTGATTCAGGGTTCTCTAAGTAAAACTTAATCTTTTCTACTAGCTCCGAATAAGAGTTGTAGGTATCGCAATATAGTCCGGGAACTAAGTACTCATCAAAACCAGATGCAAATGAAAGGCGATCTGTCAATAGAAAGCCCCCTGCAGAGATAATTTCAAGGTTCCTCAAGTTAATGTCGCCATTTAGGCTACAGTTAAAAGAGATCAAGGAGTGGGCAAATAAATGAGCTCCCTCTTCTCTAGTTCCTGACTTAGCAATCAAAGGCAAACCCGCTTCTCTCAGAGCATTGATCAGGAAAGAGCGCCTTGGGTGAAAGCCACCGATTTGGCCAAGGAAAGCAATTCTGTTTTCTCTTGTCTCTACCCACTCATGAGTGACCACGTACATATTCATCAAAGGCAGCCACGCCGCATTTTGGATCCCTGCTGAAACAAACCAGTGTAGATGCTGCCGATTGTAAGTAGTGACTACATAGTCAAAGTTCTCTTGGCTGCAGTAATTTAAGAGATAGTTAATAGGTGCTATTCCGTGACCACATAGAGGAGATACCCAATGGGTATCTCCAGATAACAAAACTGTTGGACAGCCGAACTTTTTGGTGTTGAAAGGTTTACATGAGTCGAAAATAGAAGAGTTAACTACTACTAAATCAAACTCTTTATCTTCAATCTAATTCGAACGATGCACAAACTCGTAAAGATCGTAGTCTCCCAAGGGGCACTCAACCAGCCCCTGAGGAATGCTGTAAAAGTTAAGGCCACACCCCTTCGCTGCCCATCCCGGACACAGGGTTACCTGCTTATTGGAAAAAACCGGGAATGTGAGGTAGTCCACTGCATTTTGCCATACTAAGAGAACTCGCGGCTGTAGAGCCTCAGCTTTAGAATTTTCCATGGCTTGCTCGTGTACTTAGCATGAATAGCGCTTACCTCAAAACTTCTTGGCACAGGGCGAATTGTAGCATGTAGAGATGTTGAGAGCAAGATTAAGCTCCTGCAAGGAAGACAGAATGTAGCATCCTATTCCTTTCCCCGCCAGAGTTACAGTTATTCCGCCTCTCCTGCAGCGGGCAGAGAAAGCTTCGTTGGCTTTCCCCTGGTGCTCGGTGCTACTTTTGGTCTCCGATCTGCCACGCGAATGCGACTGCCCTCAGCCCCTCTCCCGCAACTAGGGAGGGGAGACTGGGTTCGCCAGCTGCAATTCGGAATAGAAATCTCCCAAGCTGCTCGGTCAACCCCAAACGCTATTCAAGACGCCTTTCGACGCCATTTGTGGTGGGTGCGCATCCCAAAAACCACTCAGGCAAGCCAATTGAACTAACGAAGAGTACTTAGAAGCACAACATCCATAACCAGCAGCGCCCCAGCAAAGGCCAGCAGGCTGCGTACGATCTGGCGCTCTTGCTTAGAACGATGGGATCCACCCACACGAAGCCATTTCAGAGATTGGGGAAGGCGGTACAGCATAGGAGATTCGGCGGAACCCTAGGGTGATCATGCCCTATTTTGTGGGGTTTGGATTCCCCACGCTGGGGGGGAGAAACGGCTAGCCCTGAGGGGCAATTCCCTCTAGAGTGAGGGTTAGTCCATTGCCCCTGTCTATGACCACTCCCTTGACCCAAGCCGAAACCGTTTTGCAAAGGTGCTGGGATCATTGGCAATCTCTGGCCAGCCGTCGGGATTTACAACCGGAGTTCAGGGCTCTATCCACTTTGCGCAAGCGCCTCACCGCGCGGCTGTTTTCCATTGCGGTGTTTGGGCTGGTCAACCGTGGCAAGTCGGCCGTCCTGAACGCCCTAACCGGCGAGGAGCGATTGAAGGTGGGCCCCCTCAATGGGGTCACTCAGCAGCCCCAATCCCTGCTGTGGCAGCCGGAGCCAGGGATCCCTTGGCGGGTGAGGCTGGTGGATACTCCGGGTTTGAACGAAGTGGAAGGAGAAGCCCGCGAACAGTTGGCCTGGGATGTGGCCCGCTCGGCGGATTTGATCGTGTTTGTCATCGCCACCGACCTGACCCAGTTGGAATACCAAGCTCTCTCGGAGCTGCGCACTCTATACAAGCCCATCCTGCTGGTGTTGAACAAATGCGATCTCTACTCCGAAGCGGAGTTGCAGGCCATTTGTGCCCAGATCAGCCGCCACCTGGGCTGGGTATCGCCACAGGAGATTTTGACCGTGGCCGCCTGCCCAAAACCCCTGAAAGTCCGCACCCACTGGCCGGATGGCCGCATTACTTTGGAATGGGAACGGCCTGCACCCCAAATTGAAGCCTTGCGGGGGCGAATTCTGCAGATTTTGCAAACCGAGGCGGGATCCCTCCTGGCTTTGAATGTGTTGAAGCGGCTGGACCGGGTTCAGGCCCAGATTCTGGAAAAACAGTGGCAGCACCATGCCCCCTTTGTGGAGCAATGGGGCAGGATTTTCGCCCTTGGCAAGGGGATGGGGGTGGGCTTAGCTCCGCTGGGGTTGGATTTGCTGTTGGCCCCGCTGCTGGATGGTCTTTGGCTGCTGGGCTTGGAGATCCGGCTGCACCTGCCCCGGAGGGTCTTGTGGAAGGGGCTGTGGCGACCGCTGCTGCTCAATGGGGCTCTGCTGCTGCTAGCAGAAGGAGTAAGTTCCTGGCTGTGGGGAGGCTGGGGCAACGGCCTCTTGCCGGGTCTGGTAGCGGGGATCAGCTTGTACCGCCTGGGATCCCTGGCGCCGCAGGTGCTCAGCCAGTTTGCAGCACAAGCGTTTGGCCTGGAAGCGGGCTTGCGTGCCTTGATTGAACAGGGAAGACCGGCTGTATCAGACCGCACAACCTCCCTGCCAGGTTTTCTCGCCTAGTTCTCAACCATTTCAGCAGCGTGGTAGGAGCTGCGCACCAATGGCCCCGAGCGCACCTGGCGAAACCCCATCCGACGGGCTATCTGGCCCAGCTCGGCAAACTCCTCCGGAGTCCAGTAGCGTTCCACAGGGCGATGCGCCAAAGAAGGCTGCAGGTATTGCCCCAGGGTCAGACGGTCGCATCCCACCGCCAGCAGATCCCGGAAGGTTTCCAGCACTTCTGTGCGGGTTTCCCCATGCCCCAGCATCAGTCCAGACTTGGTGGGTAATCCGGGATTCAGCTCCTTGACCGTTCGCAAAACCCGCAAGGACAGGTCATAGCCGGAACTGCGCCGTACTGCCTGGGAGAGCCGTCGTACCGTTTCGATGTTGTGGTTGTAGCAGACAGGCTGAGCGGCCACCACACGGGCAATGCATTCGCGATCGCCGCGAAAGTCGGGGGTAAGCACCTCGATCTGGGTGCCGGGGCAGCGCCGCCGAATTGCCTCCATGACCTCCACAAAGCGACCGGATCCCTGGTCGGGCAGATCGTCGCGGGCCACCGAGGTGAGTACCACATAGCTGAGCCCCAGCAGCTCAACCGCCTCGGCCACTTTCTCCGGTTCTGCGGGATCCAATGGTGCGGGCCGTCCACTGGCCACCTGGCAAAAAGAGCAGGCGCGGGTGCAGATCCCTCCCATCAACAGAAATGTAGCGGTTTTTTGGCTGTAGCACTCGGCTCGGTTTGGGCAGCGCCCCTCTTCGCAAATGGTGTGCAGGCCCCGCTGCTTGATCACCTGCTGCACCGCTGAAGTCTCGCTGGCTTTGCCGATGGAACGCTTGACCCAATTGGGAAGAGGGCTAACCGACATGGGAAGAACCATTGCGTTGAAGCTGGGTAGCAGCAGCAAGATAGCGCCCTTCTACAGTCGAAGGATGCAGCGCCTGCTTTGCCATTCTGACATGACGAAGCCCCGAATTTAGAAAAGGGCAGGACTGAGTCTGTGAGCTTCTCGGTTTGCACCCGCGAATCAAAGTCCTCACAGCGCTCAGCCCTGTTCAGTGGGTTTTCAGGGAGGCTAGGCCACCTGGGGAGGTGTGGTCAGCATTTGGTCGACGATGCGCTGCACAATCTGGAAGCCGGTCACCGCCTGCCAACCCAAGATCGCCAGGATCACCACGTTCAATAGAATATGCACGTTGCGCGCCCAGACTTTTTGCCCGTCTTTCATCAGCGGTGCCAGAGCCGCAGAGCTGGCCACCAAGGCCACAATGCCCAACCCGGCCAGCAAGTGAGGCCCAACAAACAGCTTGCCGTTGTTCAGGTAGGTAACCCCCATGCCGCCCAGGGCTCCGAACACCATCAACAACAAGAACAGGGATCCGGCAAGGAAATGCCGCTGACCAAACTTCCCTTTGATCAGCTCCTTGCGTTCTTCTGCCGAGGCAGTGCGCACCCGTCGCGCTTGCAGACCCAGGTAAAGGGCATACAAGGCCAGCGCAAACGCCAAAATCATCAGCACAGGATGAAAGAAGGGCAAGGCCAGCTCTAGCCAGCGGGGAAGTTGAATGCTCATAGAGACCGCGGGAAGAAAGAGGAAGATGCCCCTAAATTAACATAAGTTAATCTCTCTTTTGCCGCTCATGAGACCAAAGGGCGCGCATGGACTCCAACAGTTGAGGCACCCTCTGGGTGAGGTCTTGATATAGGCAAATTTGCTGTTGGCAGCGGGCCAGGTTATGGGCCTTGCGGCTGGGGTAGCGTTGGGGATCCCAATTCCAGTAGGCGTCTTCAAACCAATCCTGTAAAAAGCGCATCCCCAATTCCAGGGTAATCAGTTGGATCCCTTGAATGATGAGTTCTGGTTGTAGGGCGTGCAGGTTCCCGGTTTGGGCATAGCCCCGCAACCCGGCCAGGATTGCCTCGGGCTGAAGGGTATTTCCTCGTTTACCCCAGGAGCGCAGGGCATCCCCCAGTTCAACATAGAGGTTGTGATACATGAAGGTGTCCAGATCCACCAGGCCCACAAATCGCCCCTGCTCATCGAACAAAAAGTTGTTGAACTTGAGATCGGCGTGGATGATTTGAGTTGGGATCCCTGAGGGCAGCAGAAGATTGGGCACAGTTTCGATTAAAAACTGCCATTCTGCCTGCACTTCTGGCACCGGTTCGTGCTGGCGTAGCTGTTGCCAAAGGTGAGCCGTATCGTGAAAATGCGGGATCTGGAAGCGAAAACGATAGTCCATCTGGGCCAGGAGTCGATGCAGGCGTCCAACGGCTGCCCCCGCCTCTTCCAGATAGCCCCAATTGGGAGGAGTTGGGTGACAGGATCCCGGCAGACAATCCATGACCCGCCACAGCCCTTCTGCCCAGGACAAGTGCAGGGATCCATCGCGAGCGCGGCGGAATTGGGGGACGGGGAAGCCGTGTTGTCTCAACCATTGGCCGATGGCTTGACCATCTTCAGTGACAGCAGGATCAAATCGGGGGTGAAGGCGCTGGACGATGAAGGATCCCTCAGAGGTGTTGAGTTTCCAGGTTTGGTGAATGAGGCCCACTCGGATGGCTTCGGGTGGCTCTGGATCCCCCAGTTGAAAGTGTTGGACAAGGGGATCCAGCCAAGTCAGGTCAAGCATAGGCGAGGAACCATTCAAGCTTGGGGTGCTGGGTCGATCTTTACTGTTTTCCGAGCCCACTCAAACTGCCTATCACACTTACCGCCTTTGAGGCTTAAAGTTCTCTTAAAGTTCTGTTGAAGTTGCTTGGCGTTGGCGATTTTACCATCCTCGATAAACAGGGCAGGCTGTTTGGGAGGGTGCAGCTTTTTATGGGACCACAGCCTTTTTGCGGCTCACCCGAACGGGATTTGTCGCCGAAACCCACTGCCCCATTGGCCGAGAACTCAGGTGTCGTTGTGGCAAACCCGCGAAAGAGCCCCATTTGCTACCTTAATGAAGGTCGCTGGCCGGACAGCCGTTAGGTTCCCTCATCACCCCATGGATACCCGCCTAATCAACATTGGCTTTGGCAACATCGTCGCCGCTGGGCGTGTGGTCGCCATTGTCAGTCCCGAGTCAGCTCCCATCAAACGCATCATCAGCGATGCCCGCGAGAGGGGCCAGTTGGTGGATGCTACCTATGGTCGTCGTACCCGCGCTGTCATCATCACCGATTCCGGGCACGTCATCCTCTCCGCCATCCAACCCGAAACCGTTGCCAACCGCTTCCTCGCGGCCAAGCCCGGTTTGCCAGACGAAACCGAGTGAAAGCCATCGCTGTGAGCCGTTTGAGGAACCAGGAGTGAGATATCCTAAAACCAACCCAAACAAGTCAATTGCCCAGCCGTCTTGCGTCGGTCTCTGTCTATGCCAACCTCTCCTACCCCAGTTCCCTCTGAGTGTACGCAGCAGCAGGGATCCCTTCCGGCTCCCACCCCGCGCGGTCGCTTGGTGGTTTTGACAGGGCCCAGTGGAGTGGGCAAAGGTACGTTGGTCAGCCAGTTGCGCCAGCGCCACCCCGAGTTGTATTTCTCGGTTTCGGTCACCACCCGCCCCCCCCGCCCCAGCGAACAGGAAGGTGTCAACTACTACTTTCGCAGCCGGGAGGAATTTCTCAACTTGATTGAAGCCAACGAGCTGTTGGAATGGGCACAGTATGCGGGCAACTTTTACGGCACTCCCCGCGAGATCGTGTTCCAAAAACTCAATCAGGGTCAGGATGTGCTGCTGGAAATTGAGCTGGCGGGGGCCCGTCAGGTGAGGCAACAGTACCCAGATGCCATTCGCATCTTTCTCTGTCCCCCTTCTCTGGAAGAGCTGGAACGTCGCATCCGCGAGCGCGGACAAGACTCAGAGGCCAGCATCGAGCGCCGCCTGGAACAGGCCCGCAAGGAATTGGATGCCCAAGACGAATTTGACTACGTGATTGTCAACGACAACCTGGAGCAAGCGCTGCAGGAGCTGGAAGCCCTGCTCTATCCCCCCTCTCCCTCTTCAAAGGAGCAGCAGCCCTAGCTTCTCCAGCCCCTTCCCGGAACGCTGGTGTCGGTGGTGCAGTGGCTCCAGATTGGGCCTAGGGTTAACTTTCGGTTAAGAAAAAAGCTGCTGGGGAGGGTAGTTTGGCTTTACCAAAAAACTGGGTCTAAAGCCCCGCCCTAAGGCCTACGGCCCGCTGACGCGACCAGGGCGGCTTTTATCTTGC
>NZ_JANSIN010000054.1:0-17079 GCF_047462115.1 Synechococcus sp. R50.1
CTAAAAAAACCAACTTCATCCTCTTTCCTCTATAAATTATTCTCTCTATCCTAACATAAGATCAACACGACCTAGTTTGAATCGAAATGGCCATAGCTTGTTTTCAGCTCAGGGACTAAAATCATCGCTAGAGCCAAATAAAAATTGACAAATTAGAGAAGCATGAGATTATGCTAGATAAAGAGCTTTCCGATTGTGAAAGCTAAAGAAGTCCAAAGCCAAGAATACACTTAGTACCGACGCTCTCTTACCCAGAGGCCGACCAATGCTGCCTTGCCCCAGGGATCCACTTTCACTTCTGCCCGCGTGGCTTCAGGGTAACGCCGAATATCCTCTTCCAAGGCATCTCCAATCGCTTCGGGAATAAAAAATTCTTCGATTCCCAACTTGAGCTGCTGCCCGTCAAACCAGCCTCGCAGCACTTTCTCTTCAGGCTGCAAATCTTTGGGCATCTCCCGGCTGACACCGATTGCTTGCCAAGGTTGAGTTGGCTCCCCTGCGGGGGGAGCCAAGCGCAGATAAAGGATCCCTGGGGTCTCCAATTCAGGTGACCAACCCGGCAGTTGCTCTAGGGTGGAGCGTCGAGCGACGACGTAGCCCAAGGCCACATACCGGCCCCGCAAAAGGTCATAGGGATCCACAGGGGCCGTTTGCAGGTAGATCGTGGTTCCGACAGCAAGAGTCAGCGCTTGCCGAGCCGGTATCAGCAGAACGATACCCAGTTGCAGCAGGAGGGGTAGCCAAAGCCGCCATTTGGGCAGGGATCCCTTCTGAGAAAGATTCGACGGGCTAGCCATAGCAGCCAGAGAGAGTGACCTCTCTCTTATGGCACAGGTTTGCCAATCCCGGACAGAAGCGGGTAGAAGTGCCCCACTGGCCCCTGACCTGACCCGATGGCCAAAGGATGTCGCAGCGCTTCTGTTACATAGGCTTTGGCCGCCACTGTGGCCGCCAAGGGATCCTTACCCCAGGCCATCTGCGCCGCAATGGCCGCCGAGAGGGTGCAGCCGGTGCCGTGGGTGTGGCGGGTGGGGATCCGCTCTGTTTTCAGCACTTCCAGTCGCTCGCCATCGAACCACACATCCACCCCCTGCAGTTCCCCCGGCATGCCTCCGCCTTTAACCAACACCGCTCCACAGCCTAAGGCGTGAATCTGCTGGGCCGCCGTTTGCATATCTGCCAGGGACTGCAGCTCCAGCCCCGTTAAAATTTGCGCCTCATAGCGGTTGGGGGTCAGCACCTGAGCCAAGGGGATCAGCCGCTCGCGGATGGCCTGAATGGCCTCATCTGCCAACAACTTCGCTCCCGTGCGGGACACCATCACCGGATCCACCACCAGAGGCCGCAACGTCCAGCGCTCCACCTGACGGGCTACCTCCAGCACGATCTCGGCATTCAGCAACATGCCCGTCTTGATCCCTTGCACCCCGATGTCCTGCACCACAGCCTCGATTTGGGCGGCTACGGCTTCGGGGGGCAGCGCATCCACCCGGCTCACCCCAAGGGTATTCTGGGCGGTCACGCAGGTCAGGGCAGAGGTACCGTGTACCCGTTGGAAAGCAAAGGTGCGCAGATCCGCTTGGATCCCTGCTCCTCCACCACTGTCGGATCCAGCGATGGTGAGGGCGACAGGGGGGTGCTGCTCGGCCAGCAGTGGAGCCGGAGTTGGTTCAGATGCAGAGACAGACATTGGCCAAACGACAAAAATGGGCAAGGGTACCGATAGCCATTTCCATCAATCAATATGAACCATCTCTTTAACGTAGCAATGAAACTGTTGGTTCTCGATTGGTCTGAGACCACTGGGGTATTGGGAAAACTCTTGCAGACGTCTGTCAAGAAGCTGACTAAGAGTGAGTTGTCCTAGTCTAAATCCGAGTAGCCCTCATCAGTGGTGGCGACCACCTCAACCCAGGCTCTATCCCCCTCCACCGCCGTCAAGCTCCAGCGCAGAAGCCGAGCCGGCTGGCCCAGCTCCCGGTCAACTTGCTGACAGAGGGATTGCTCCAGTTGCGGGGCAGAGAGAGGCGAGCTCAACGGCAGAGATAGGTGCAACAAATGCAACTTCACAGGAGTCGAGAACTGATCTCGCCAAGGAAACAGACTTACTTTCGATAACTTCTAACACTAAGAATCCAACAATATAAACTAATGTAGTATTTTCAGATTAGGCTGAGACAGCCGGGCTACTGAGAAAAACCTTTTGGGCCCCTGCATTATTGCTCCGCAACGCTGACGCGACCAAGGTTTTAGTTGTGGGTACAGTGTCCTAGTTTGAATCGAAATGACTACAACACCTACTAACAAGTAGACCTGAACAGAAATCCGGCACGGTTAGGAGCCAAACTGCAAACGGTAAACCTCTTCCTCTTGATCGGTCTCCACCTCCAAATCGGAGGTAGCATAGGCTACACACAGCAGCACAAACCCTTGGGCCTGCAGTTCTGGCCCAATCCCCATTGCCTCTGTCTGAGTCACAGATCCCGACTTCAGCCGCCCCGCACAGGTGGTGCAAACCCCCGCCTGACAAGAGGAAGGTAGCTCTATCCCGTGTTCAAGAGCAGCTTGTAAGACCGTCTGATCCGCAGAGGCAGGGAAGCGGTAGGTTTGGCCGCGGTGATGAAGGGTTACTTGATAAGCCGTAGCAGACATCAGGAACGGGCTCCCGACGGAGTACGGGTCACCGTCAGAGACTGTGGCTGGCGCATTTTCTTCACCAGAGCCTGGATCTTTTTGGCTCCTTCCTTTTGCAGGTCGGCGATGTAGTGGCCTTTGAGCCGCTCCGCCTCAGCTTCATCGGAGAAGGGGCCGTAGTAGTAGGTGCAGTCCTCGGTGGTGATCTCGATCCAGACCGACAGGCCGCGCAGCTTATCCAACAGACTGACCAAAGGGTTGCTCACGGGATCCATCCCCCATTAACAAGTGCTAACGATCATTGGATATTTTCTGCAATCCCCTAGATTCTACTGCTTTTATTGACGATTTGTTGAGGAATGTATCAATCTCGGCACGTTTGAGGTGGTGGGGAGAGCGCTGCCGGTGGATTTCGTAGAGGGCAATGCCGGTGGCCACAGAAGCATTCAAGCTTTCAGTGCGGCCTGCCAAGGGAATGGACAGCAGTTGGTCACAATGGCGTTGTGTGAGCAGGCTAATCCCTTCCCCCTCGGATCCCACTACCAAAGCAATGGGCCGCTGAAAATCGGCGCTATAGATGGGGTCAGCCCCTCGGCTGGTGGTGCCATAAACCCAAAACCCCTGCTCTTTGAGGTATTCCAAAGCCCGATTCAAATTCACCACCCGCGCCACCGGCAAGGTAGAGAGGGCTCCTGCCGCCACCTTCATCACCGTCGAGGTGACTCCTGCTGCCCGCCGCTGGGGGATCACCATCCCTTGCATGCCAAAAGCTTCTACGCTACGGGCAATGGCTCCCAAGTTATGGGGATCCTGGATCCCGTCTAGAACCACCAGCACCGGATTGGGGCCGGCCTGCCGGCTTTTTTCCACCAAATCCTCCAGATCCATGTACTGATAAGGCGTGGCTTGGGCAGCAATACCCTGGTGGTTAGCGCCAGCCGTGAGAGTGTTCAGCCGCTGTGGAGATACTTCGTCGATGACAGTGCCCCGCGCTTTGGCTTCTTCCAACAGAGACAAAAATTGGGGGCTGTAGCGCAACCTCGGCAGGATCCAAACCCGGTTGAGGGTGGCTTGACTTCTCAGGGCGGCCAGTACCGTCTGGCGACCGTAGATGATCTCTTGCTCCAGCTCGGTCTGCGGATCCCGGTCGGCCTGAAGCTGCACTTCTTCCGGCAGAACCCCTGTCCCACCCATGGGAAGGCCGGGATCTCGTTGGCCTGCCGGTTGAGGAGCCACCTTGCCCTGGGGCCACTGCCGCTGTGCGTTGCGGCGGATCGGCTTCACCGGAGCCTCTTGGGTGGCAAGCTTGGGATCCCCGTCTCGGCGTTTGGGCCGCTGTACCCGCTTGCTGACGGATTGCCCTGCCCCTCGCCGCTGCGGTTTGCCCGAGCGAGACAGCCGTGAAGCAGGTTTGCGCTGAGAAGGCTTAGGCATGGGCGTGGAAATGGAAAGACAGAAAGACTATCCTAACCTTCCCACTCGCCCAGGGTCTCGGACAAAACATCAGTGAGGGCGAGGATATGGCGCAGCCGTTCGGGATTGGCCAGGTAGAGATAGCCCAGAACCGTTTCCAGGCCGCTGGCGTTTTGGTAGTCGGCCAGAGGCAGATGTCGGGGTGGGCGACCGCAGCCATTGCGACCCCAGCGGACAATTTCCTGCTCCTCGGGGCTGAGATGGGGCAACAGGGCCAACAGCAACTTGGCCTGAGCCGAGCCGCGTACCCGCCTCACCACCTGCTGATGATAGCGCTCCAGTCGATCTGGCGGAAATAATCGTTGCCGCCGCACGTGCAGTTCGTAAATGGCGTCTCCCAGGTAGGCCAAGGCTGCGGGCGATAGGCGACGGATCTCGGCTAAGGAGAGCCTTTCAGAAGTGGGTTCGGACAGCAGATCGTTCACAGCAGCTCACGAAAGATAGGCAGAAAAATCTCTAGAACCGCTGTTATCGGCTCATTGCAGAATTCAGTCCATGCTAAGACAAGCTTCCTCTGGTCTGCCAGCCCGACCCACCCTCTTTGCTGCCTTGCAGGTGATTTGGATCACGAGGCCCAAAGAGAAAAGGTGCTATCGAGTAGACAGGGCAAAGCCGGTGAAGGGGCCGATGTTATGAGCCTTGAAAAGCAAGTTGGAGCCACTGCCAAGAATCTGGAGAGCAAAATCCAGGAAATTGTGGGTGAGCTGGCCAGCGATCAGCGTGAAAGGCTGGAAGGCAGGGCCGAGCAAGCGGAAGCAGCCGCCCACCCTGGAGTCGAAGATGCTCGAGAGGCAATCAAAGACGTTGTGGATGATGTGATGGAAGGCCAATAGCCTCAATTAAGACGCAGGAATCAGGAGATCCGCATTTAGCAAAAGCAGGTAGGCGACGATCGCCCCCCCCATGCCCCCTACCAAGAAGCCGGCAGCCAATTCGCTCCAAGATTGGGATCCCTTTACCGGCCCTGTGTTGCGCTGCGAGGTGACAGTGCCGTAGAGAGAAAGGGCCGCCGTCAGAATCAAGATCAGGCCACAGGCTCCCAAAAAGCCGCTCAGCAGACCGATGGGCTCGTTGCGCAGCGGCCCCAGCTTGGCAAAGGGGCCTACCAGCCAATAGCCGTGGGCCATACCGATTTCCAAGCCCCGCCAAATGGAACTCAATCCCGGTCGGTTGATGGGCAGCCAGTCGATCAACAGCCGGACAACAGGCGCGTGGTTGATCGGTGTCCAGAGATCCCCAATTTGCGGATCTCCCTCAGGGACGGTGACGTATCCCTTATTCATGTTCAACCTATTCAACGGAGCAGGATCGGCATTGGGTTCGACCATTTCAGCAACTCTGTGTCCAGTTCAAAGGAGGATGGAAAAAAGCCTAAAAAAGCAGGGATCCCACCGGGCGTAGGTTGCGCTGGGGATCCCTGGCCTACACTCAGAACGTCAAAATGTCGGGGAAGAAGCGATTGATCTCGATGAACAGGGCAAAAACAAAGCTGGAAAACAGGATAAATGCCACCGGAGCAGTGGTGAGAAACTTGGTGAAATCAGCCATAGACGCCTCTCAAAAGTTAAATAAATCGAGTTAGAAAGCCGGGCTCAGCTCCTCAGCGGGGGGAGATGGGCACAGCCGCTTCCGGCTCTCGAATTTCGCCGCTGGCAATTTCCTTAAAAGCAGCAGCGGGCCAAGCCAAAGCCGTGAGGAAGCACCGCAGCGCCAGCGGTACATCGATCAGGCTTTCTTTCATTTCGGGGCTATCCTCATCCCGAACCGCGATCAGGTAAGAACGCCCCGCCCAGCCCAGCCAACCGGCGATATAGAGGAAAAGCAGGCCGGGGATGAGAAACTCGCCCGCATGGTTCAACCGACCATCCGTAACCAGGTGGGGCAGGCCCTCTTCGCCGCAGAGCAGCTTGCTGTAGCGCTCAAAGCGCTTGCTGGTTTGGGCCAGCTTTTGCTGGTAAACAGGGGCCATAGCAGGGCTGGCGTTGAGGATCTTCTCCTCTAGGCTGCTCAGGCGTTCGTTCATCAGGGCCTGAAAGGCGGGAACTTCGCTGCAAGGTTTCAGACCAATCAAGGGCTCTGCCTGCACAGATTGGGCGAGGCCAAGCGCAATGCAAAGGGCCAAAAGAAGGCTTAAAAAGGTTCGCATAGCAGGATGTGTCCTTGAGGTAGGGGTCTAAGATCTGTCCAAATGCTAAGGGATGCTAAGTGCAGAAACAGGCACCAAACGGTTAGTATCATACTCCTGAGCGCCTCGCCCCGACGGATCCCGGGTTTTAGCTCACACAATTCTTAATTCAAGTATCTCAAGTATCCCAAAGCTCTCCTATCCCTTTTGCCCAGCCTGCTCTCCCATGCCCTGCGCCCTTGCCATCGAAACCAGTTGTGACGAAACGGCTGTGGCTGTGGTGACGGCGGATGTGGCCTGGCCGGGGTTTGCCCCGCGGCAGCTCAGCTCGGTGGTGGCCAGCCAAATCGACCTCCATGCGGCCTACGGGGGCGTGGTGCCGGAGGTGGCCTCACGGCAGCATGTGGAAACTCTGCCCTTTGTGCTAGAGGCTGCTCTGCAGCAGGCCGGATTGGAGGTGGCCGAGGTAGATGCCATTGCCGTAACTTGTGCGCCGGGCCTGGTGGGATCCCTGCTGGTGGGGCTGATGGGGGCCAAGACCTTGGCTTTGCTCCACGACAAGCCCCTGATCGGGGTGCACCATCTGGAGGGCCATCTCTTTAGCGGCTTTTTGGCCGAGCCCGATCTGCGCCCCCCCTGCCTCTGCCTTTTGGTGTCGGGGGGCCACACCAGCTTGATCTGGATGAAGGACTACGGGCAGTACCAGACGGTGGGTCGCACCCGCGACGATGCTGCCGGCGAAGCGTTTGACAAAGTGGCGCGGCTGCTGGGGCTGGGCTATCCGGGGGGACCGCAGATTGACCGCTGGGCTCAGCAGGGGGATCCGCAACGCTTTCCCCTGCCCGAGGGCAAAGTGGAGCATCCCTACGACACAAGCTTCAGCGGCCTGAAAACGGCGGTGTTGCGCCTAGTCCAGCAGTTGCAGCAGCAAGGCCAGGAGTTGCCCATTGCCGACATTGCCGCCAGCTTCCAGGCCTGTCTGACCCATGTGCTCACCGAAAAGGCAGTGGCCTGCGCCGAGGCGCTGGGCCTCTCGACGCTGCTGCTGACGGGAGGGGTAGCTGCCAATCGGGAGCTGAGGGCCCGCCTCACAGAAGCAGCCCGGCAAAGGGGGTTGCGGGTGGTGATCCCGCCTCTAGCCCTCTGCACCGACAATGCCGCCATGATTGGGGCAGCTGGGCTCTGCCACTGGCTGCGGGGGGAGGTCTCGCCGCTGGAGCTGGGGGTAGCCTCGCGCATGCCCCTAGAAGGGATCCCTTCCCTCTACATGGATGGGGGCGGAGCTCACAGAGAAGAACAGACGGGATCCGCCGCCCTCTGACGTTGCCTCACCTCAAGGTAGATGAGCAGCGCGTTGATGTCGGCGGGGTTGACACCGCCGATGCGGGCCGCCTGGCCCACGGTTAGCGGGCGCACCGCCGAGAGCTTATCCCGCGACTCTTTGGAGAGGGTGGGGATGGAGTGGTAGTCCAGATCGGGGGGCAGAGGGCGGTGGTACTGCTTGCTCACCTGCTCAATTTGGCTCTGCTGCCGCTGGATGTAGCCGCTGTATTTGACGGCAATCTCTGCCGCCTCCTGCTCAAAGGGATCCAGCTCCGCATCCCCCAGCCCCAGTTCCAGGAGATCGGAGTAGTGAATCTGGTTGCGGCGCAAGATCTCGGCCAGGGTGGCGGATCCCTTGATCCCCTGCCCCGTCAGTTGGCTTAGTTGGATCCCGGCGGGGTCTTGGGCCTTCACCCGTTGGCTTTCCAGCCGTTGAATTTCGGCTGCGATACGGGCTTGCTTGGCTTGGAACAGGGCCCAGCGCCGGTCATCGATCAAGCCCCATTCCCGCCCCAGGGGGGTGAGCCGTTGGTCGGCATTGTCGGAGCGCAGGATGAGGCGGTATTCGGAGCGGCTGGTGAGCATGCGGTAGGGCTCCCGCAATTCTTTGGTGCAGAGATCGTCGATGAGGGTGCCGATGTAGCTGGACTCCCGCGGCAGAATGACCAGAGGTTTGCCCTGAACCAGGCGGGCAGCGTTGATCCCGGCCATCAGCCCCTGAGCTGCCGCCTCTTCGTAGCCGGTGGTGCCGTTGATCTGGCCGGCGCAAAACAGCCCCTGCACTTTTTTGGTCATCAGAGTGGGGTAGAGCTGGGTGGCCGGCAGATAGTCGTATTCCACCGCATAGGCGGGGCGCAGCATGACACACTTTTCCAGACCCGGCAGGGAGCGCAACATCTGGATCTGGATTTTCTCCGGCATGCCGGTGGAGAACCCCTGGATGTAGAGCTCCGGCAGATCCCGCCCTTCCGGTTCGATAAAAATCTGATGGCTTTCCTTGTCGGCAAAGCGGACAATTTTATCTTCGATGCTGGGGCAATAGCGGGGCCCTTTGGCCTCTACCCAGCCGCCATAGACGGGGGTTTCGTGGAGATTTTCCCGGATGATGCGGTGGGTCTCTGGGGTGGTGCGGGTCAAGTAGCAATCCATCTGCTCCCGTGGCACCCACACTTCGGGGTCGAAGCTAAACCAGCGCACATCGGGATCCCCCGGTTGCCGCTCCATGACGGAAAAATCCACGCTGCGCCGATCCACACGGGCGGGGGTGCCGGTTTTCAGCCGACCCGTCTCCAAGCCCAGTTGGTGCAGGGTGTCTGTCAGCCCTTCCACCGCAAACTCCCCCGCTCGTCCGGCAGATTGCCAGTGACGGCCAATCCAGATGCGCCCCCCCAAAAACGTGCCGGTGGTCAGGATCACCGCTCGGCAGCCGAAGATGGTGCCAAAGTGGGTGACCACGCCGACAATCTCATCGTTGCGCCCCAGCACCAAATCGGTAACGGTGCCCTCGCGAATCGTCAGGTTGGGCTGGTTTTCCACCACCGAGCGCATCACCCGCGCATATTCCCGTTTGTCGGTTTGTGCCCGCAGCGCCCACACCGCCGGCCCCCGCGAGCGGTTGAGCACCCGCTTCTGTAAATAGGTGCGGTCGGTGATTTTGCCCATCTCGCCGCCGAGGGCATCGATTTCGTGTACCAGTTGCGATTTGGCCGGGCCGCCGACGGCGGGGTTACAGGGTTGCCAGGCGATCTTGTCCAGATTCAATGTCAGCATGAGGGTGTTGCAGCCCAGCCGCGCTGCTGCCAACGCTGCCTCGCAGCCGGAGTGCCCCCCGCCGACCACCACCACATCGTAGTGATCGAGAAAATCAATGCTGTCCCGTCCAACTCTGAGCATAGGGTGGCAATTCCAAAATGAATAGCCGGGATCCCCGGTCTTTTAATTTTCAGGTTATTTCAGCTCGCTTATCCAGCTTAGCGATGGCGGCAACGGATAGGGTTATTTGCGACCGGCCTGAGGCAGGCAGAGCAGTAGGGAAAGTTTTCTGTTGCCCTGGGAAATAAAGTTGGGTAGAGGCTCAGTTCCCAGCCTAAGTCACCTGATTGAAGAGTTGAAGAGACCTCAGGGCGCTGGGATCAGCTCCCCCAAGGCTGCCGATAGCAGGGGATCCCAGAGGAAAGGGCAGAGTCGCCCAAGGGATGTTGCGGCTCATACAAACACCAGACAGCCCGCCTGAGAGAGCCAAGCACCGATTCCATTATCCTCAACCGGATCTAATCCAGACTATTTTAGTCGGGTTTAGTTGACGCGGCAGATTGCGGGTGATAAGATTCCCCCCAACGATAGGTAAGTTCAATCCAGCGCCCACCCTTTCCTTCACCTTGAGGCTGCCCATGTCCCAAACTCTTTCCGAACGCCCGCTCAGCCCTGCCGATTCCCCGTTGGCCTCTGCCTTGCACAGCTCCAAGGTGGGCTTCAGCCGTTTGCGCTGTCGGGAGTGTGGCGCCGAGTATGAGCCGGTCGCCAAGCATGTTTGTGAGCTGTGTTTCGGCCCCCTCGAAGTGGCTTATGACTACGACTGGCTGAAGCGCACGGTTAGCCGTCAGAGCATCCAGGCCGGGCCGCATTCCATCTGGCGCTATCGGCCTTTTCTGCCGGTGACTTCTGAGAAGCCCATTGATGTGGGCACGGGCCTGACCCCTCTGATCAAAGCGGAGCGGCTGGGTCGGCGGCTGGGATTGAAAAATCTTTACATCAAGAACGATGCCGTCAACATGCCCACCCTCAGCTTCAAGGATCGGGTGGTGTCGGTGGCGCTGACCCGTGCCAAGGAGCTGGGCTTTACCACCGTCTCTTGCGCCAGCACGGGCAACTTGGCCAACTCCACGGCTGCCATTGCCGCCCATGCCGGCCTGGACTGCACCATCTTCATCCCGGCGGACTTAGAAGCGGGCAAGGTGCTGGGATCCCTGATTTACAACCCCACCGTTATGGCTGTAGAGGGCAACTACGACCAGGTGAATCGCCTCTGCGCCGAGGTGGCGGATCGCTACGGCTGGGGCTTTGTCAACATCAACCTGCGCCCCTACTACTCAGAAGGCTCCAAAACCCTGGCCTATGAGGTGGCGGAGCAATTGGGTTGGCAACTGCCGGATCAGGTGGTGATCCCATTGGCCTCGGGATCCCTGTACACCAAGGTTTACAAAGGCTTCCAGGAGTTTGTGAAGGTGGGGCTGGTGGCGGATAAGCCGGTCACCTTCCACGGCGCCCAGGCGCAGGGATGTTCGCCCATTGCCCAAGCCTTCCGCGAGGGACGGGATTTTGTCACTCCGGTTAAGCCCAATACCATCGCCAAGTCCATCGCCATCGGCAACCCTGCCGACGGGATCTACGCCCTGGACATTGCCCGCAGAACCGGTGGGCAGATCGCAACGGCCACGGATCCCGAGATCATCGCCGGCATTAAGCTCCTGGCCGAGACCGAAGGCATCTTCACCGAGACTGCCGGCGGCACCACCATTGCCGTGCTCAAACACCTGGCAGAATCCGGTCAAATCGATCCGGAGGCGGTTACAGTAGCCTACATTACTGGCAACGGCCTGAAGACCCAGGAGGCGGTTCAACCCCACGTAGGCCATCCTCTGGTGATCTCGCCCAAGCTGGAGAGCTTTGAACAGGCTTTGGAGCGCGCCCGCACCCTAGAGCGGCTGGACTGGCAAGAGGCATCAGTATGAACTCGGTTTGCAGGGAAGACCCTCTCCACTGCCTCTTAACAGGATCTTAATGAAGAACTGTTAAGATCCCTGGCGTAGACCTATTGGCTCAGGAGCTTTGCACGATGCCTATCTTTCCTTCTGTTCAGCGCCTTGTTCGCCGTTGGATCCCGGTGGCGGCTGTAGTGGCCCCGCTTGTCTTTGCTCCTGCGGCCCAGCCTCAAGGGCTAAACACCATTGCCGTTGAGCTGGAAACCTTGCCCAGCAGCTACTCGACGCTGGCAGCGGCTTTACGGGCGGCGGGGCTAAATACGGCTTTGGCAGGGCCGGGGCCGTTCACGGTCTTTGCCCCTTCCGATGTGGCCTTTGGGCAACTGCCGCCGGGTACAGTGGAGACGCTGTTGCAGCCGGCCAACCGGGCTCAGCTCACCCGCATTCTCACGTATCATGTGGTGCCGGGGCGGATTACCTCGTTTGACCTGCGGCCCGGCCAATCGACCACTCTGACCACCTTGGCAGGGCTGCCGCTGCAGGTGCAGGTGGGATCCGATGGCAGCATCCGGGTCAACGGGGCTAACGTGAACCTGGCGGATATTCCAGTTTCCAACGGCGTGATTCACGGCATCGATGGGGTGCTGCTACCCTAGTTTTTTGATGTTGGTTAATGGACGAGGCATTGGGCTATGGCAGTCAAGGTGCTGATTCCCAACACGCTGCGGGCGCTCACCCAGGATCAGGGGGTGGTGAATTGCGAGGGATCCACCATCCGCGAATTGTTGGATGCTTTGGAACAACGCTGTCCGGGGATTAAGGCGCGGCTGTGCGATGAGAAGGGGGAATTGCGCCGCTTCGTCAACTTTTATGTGAACAGCGAAGACATTCGCTTCCTCAAGGGATGTGACACCCCTCTGCAAGATGGGGATGAGGTGAGCATCGTCCCTGCCGTTGCTGGGGGCTGAGGGCTGCCAAGCCTGCCGTGGACGCTGTGGAGTGGTTGAGCCAGCCGGCCCCGCTGGTGGCACCTGCCTTGCTGGGCATGGTTCTGGTGCGGCAATTTGCCGATGGGCTGCAGTTGCGGGCCCAGATCGTGGAGACGGAAGCCTATACAGCCGGGGATCCGGCCTGCCATGCCTACCGTCGCAAAACCCGGCGCAACCAGGTGATGTTCGGGCCGCCGGGGCATTTGTATGTCTATCGCATCTACGGCCTCTACCACTGCCTGAACATTGTCACCGAAGCCGAAGGGATCCCGGCGGCAGTTCTGATCCGAGCGGTTCAATTGGATCGCCTGCCGGAGTGGATCCCGGCCAACAAACAGAACAAGCCGGCGCGGGTGGCCGCAGGGCCGGGCCTGCTCTGTCAAGCCCTGCGCATCGATGGATCCCACAACGGTTGGCGGCTGGGGCAGGTGGATGTCGACCAAGAAGGCTTTTGGCTAGAGGGATCCCCCTCTTGGCAAACGCAGTTGCCTATTGTCCAGACCACCCGCATCGGTATCACTCAGGGGGCTGAGATCCCGTGGCGCTGGTACATTGGTGGACATCCGGCGGTGTCGCGCTATTAGTGGGGGCAGGCGGACAATGCTCGCAGAAGGCAGTGGCTATCGGCAGGGGCTGCCTGGGCTGGTCAGCGGGGTTGTGCTGCTCTTGCTGGGGTTGCCCACGTTGGCCCAGCCTGTCCCAACTTCTCCAGGACTCTTGACGATGCAAGCCCAGACCCACTCCACCTATCGCACCGGGTTTCAGCGCTGGCGGGCAGGAGAAGCTCAGGGGTTTCAGCACTGGTCAACCCAAGGGATCCGCCTGAACGCCCAAGGGCAATTGGTCTTGGATCCAGAGGGCTGGCGGCAAGAAGTCAGCCTTGGAGGATCCGAGTCAGCAGCTCATGGCCGACCCCTTTATCCCGGCGGCACCTATTGGGTGGGAGAAGCCACCAGTCCAGCAGTCCCCACGGGCTTCCCCCTGATCGGGGCCATCGTTTCCTGGAATGCCACCACGCCCCCCGGCACCTGGCTGGAACTGTGGATCCGGGCGAAGCTTTCAGACCGCTGGACAAAGTGGTATCACGGCGGGGTATGGGCTGCGGATCCCTTGACTCTGGCCAGCCACTCAGTGCAAGGACAAGGGGATGAGGATGGCAACCTGTACACGGACTTGCTGGTGCTCAAGGATACCCTCAACGGAGCAGAAGCCTTCCAGGTCAGGGTGCGCCTGTTCACGCAAGAGCCAGGCCGTTCTGCCGTTGTGGATCAGGTGGCAGTTGCCATTTCCAACGAGCCGGTCAGGCCCAGCCGCCTATCCCCTGGGGATCCCAGCCGCTGGGGCAAAATCTTGGATCTGCCTTGGTGCTCCCAGATGGTGTACCCCGATGGGGGAGAGGTCTGGTGTAGCCCCACCTCTTTGGCGATGGTGATGGCCTACTGGAAGCGGGATCCCCGTCCCTGTGAGGTGTTGGTGCGCGCAGCAGTGGCCGGTGTGTATGACCGGGTTTACCAGGGCCATGGCAACTGGGCTTTCAACGTCGCCCATGCTGCCGAGCAAGGTTTGTCCGGCGTGGTGGCGCGGCTGGAGAGCTTGGCTCAAGCAGAAGCCTGGATCGCGGCAGGGGTTCCAGTGATCCTCAGCTATGCCTGGGGCGAGGGAGAACTGGAAGGGGCGCCGATCCCCAAAAGCAAGGGTCATTTGGCGGTGCTGGTGGGATTTGATAGCCACGGGGATCCCATCGTCCACGATCCGGCGGCCAAAACCAACGAAGAGGTTCGCCGTACCTACCGCCGCGAACAGCTAGAGTCGTTGTGGCTGGAGCACTCCGGGGGTACCGTCTACTTGATTCATCCGCGAGAGTGGCCTGTCCCCACTCTATAGCCGAACCGGGCGAACGCGGGCAGCATCGACTTACAGCGCTACCGCTATGGCCTGGATGATTTCCTGGCCGCTGAAACTGCTATCTGGTCTTTCGGTGGGGATTTGAGTAAGGATAGATGGAGTGAGGAGTGCGACTCACCTGCGGGTGAGGATGGTTGGTCATGAATAGGAATGCGGTTCAGGGGCCAAGGCATTGGTCGAGGTGGCTCCTGCGGCAGAGAGGGTGCTGGGCAATTCTCGCCGGTTTGTACGCTGATGAAGGTAAGCGTGGGGGTTTGGGTTTCCGCCATTTCCCAGTTTGTGGGAGGGGATGAGCTGCATCATGCCACGACGGGCTTCCCTGACACCGCTACCTTGGCCTGCGCTGAGTGCCTTGGTGCTGGCTCTCTCGGGCTGTGGCGAGCTTTCTTCTTCTAGTCTGTCTCCCAGCGTTGTTCCCCCTGCGGCCCTACAGCCGGTTTTAACTCCAACTCCTCTCCCTCCCTCCCCGCTTTCTCTGACTTTCGAGCAAGCCCGCCAGTCCGGCTTGTCGGTGCCCAGCAACCGCATCGTTCTGCTGCTCCAGGAACAGGGATCCGATCTGGTGGCCCAGCTACCGGCCTCAGAGGTGGATCGCTGGCTGGCTCGCACTCCCACCTGGCCGGGGGTGGAAGGGATCGACCTGAGCATTACCCTGGGCACCTATCGCCAAACCGCCACTGCCCCTCTGCGCCCGGGGCAACCGGCCACTTTCACCTTCACCAATCCTCCCGCCGGGGAAGCGGAGCTCAGCGCCATCGCCTATCGGGGATCCACCACTCTGGCGCAGGGGAAGGGATCCCTGACCCTTTCTGTCCGCTCTGAGGGTTCTGGCAGTGTCAATCGTCCTCCCCAAGACACAGAGCGCCAGCGCCGCCTTTCGATGTTGGTGCTCTCTGAGGTGGGGGTACCGCTGCTGCACACCAGCTCGGCAGCGCCCACCCTTGGCCAGCCGTTGCTGCTCTCAGGGGAAAATCTGGAGCGGGTGGAAACAGTTCTCTTTGCTGCAGCAGCCAATCCCGAGCGCATCCTGAAGGGGGAAATTCGCTCCCGCAGCGGTGACCGTTTGGTGGTGATGCCGCCTTCTTCTCTTTCCGGCTCAGTTTGGGTTGCTGTTGCGGATGCTTCCGGGCAAGGGTTGGGCACTCTGGTCTACGATTGGCCTGCCGCTACTCCTTCCCCCAGCCCCTCTCCCACCCCCACTGCTCCGGCAGCATCGGCCTGGGTGGTGGAAACTTTGCTGGATGGCCGCACCTCGCCCGCGGCAGATCCTGTCGGCAACGCCCCTGATAACACCGGCACCGAGTCCAGGATCTACCTGCAGCAAATCAGCGGCATTGCTGTGGATCCTGAAGGAGCCTTCTATTTAGCCGATAGAGCCCAGCACCGCATCTTCCGGCTGTCTCCAGAGGGGGAATTGGAAGTTTGGGCCGGCACAGGCCAAGCAGGCCGCCGCAACGGAGCAGCCAATCAAGCTCAGTTTGACTCCCCACAGGGGCTGCTCTGGGATCCCAAGGGGGGATTGTGGGTGGCCGACAGCGGCAACCATTGCCTGCGCTATATCAACCTGCAACGACAGGTGAGCACCTTTGCGGGCACTTGTGTAGCCGGATACCGAGATGGGGAGCTTGACCGGGCTCAGTTCCGTGAGCCATCGGGGCTGGCTTTGGGTTCAGATGGCAGCCTCTACGTTGCCGACCGCGCCAATCGCCGCATCCGCCGCATCACCCCTGCAGGTGAAGTGACCACGGTTGCCGGCACCGGCCAGCCGGGATCCGTCGATGGCCCAGCAGAACAGGCCCAGCTCCTGCAGCCCACGGCTCTGGCGGTGGATAAGGAGGGGAACCTCTGGATTGCCGATGGACATCGCCTGCGCCGGCTCTCTGCTGGCGGACGAGTGACCACCCTCTCCGGGGCAGAGCCAGGCTATCGGGATGGCCCCCTGGCAGAGGCCCGTTTTCAAACCCTGGGGGGGCTGGCCTTCGATGCGGCAGGCAACCTCTGGGTGGCCGACCGAGACAACCATCGCATTCGTCGTCTTCAGCCTGGGGGACAAGTTTCCACCTTGGCCGGACAGAATCAGCCCGGCTGGCAGGATGGCCCCACCTCGGTGGCCCGGTTCGATCAACCTGCCGGCTTGGCAGTCTTACCGGATGGCAGTGTGGTGGTGGTGGATGCCGGCTTGCCGGGCTTGCGTCGCATAAGCCGCGTTGCCTCTGGGCCCGCCACCCCAACTCCTGTGGGATCCCTGTAGGCTCTTGCCAGGCCGCCGTCTTTTGGGTTTCGCAGGGATCCCCTCCTCAGTTGGCGGATCCCCCTACAGTCAACTGGCCCAGCACGTTGATATCAAAGGTGAAATTAATCGTCACCGAGTTGCCCTCATAAGCCTCAGGCAGGGGCAGGAAGGGGGCTGCCCTCTGGATAGCCGTCAGCGCCGCATCATCGGTTTGTTGGCTGCCAGACGTGCGCCCCAGGCGAATGCTCTGCAGATCGCCAGCTCGACCCACCGTAAAAATCACCACCGTGCGACGCGAGGTGCCGGTCTGTCCAGGGATCCAATTTTGCTCCACTTTCCGCTGCAAAGCGGCCAGCCAGGGGCCCCAATCCACATCGGCCCGCGCTGCCACACTGGGGGGATTGGGAGCGGATTGGGTGGGGTTGGCCAATCCACTAGCTCCACTGCCCTGGATCCCGGCTCCATTGCTGGGAGCAGAGGCACTGACCGGAGGCCCCAACTGGGAAGAGTCAGAGGGCCGCTGGGCGGGAAGAACCTCTGTCACCGGTTGCGGAGCGGGCGGAACGGGAGCCAATTGGCTGGGATCCGAAACCCGCTCGCTTGGCTGTATGGGCAAGGGCTCCGCAGTCGGCGGGGGAGTGGGCCTTGGGGAGGGAGCAGCCGCCACGGGCGGTGGAGTCTGGGTTGGAGTAGGTC